>MHVX01000018.1 GCA_001823875.1 Candidatus Zambryskibacteria bacterium RIFCSPHIGHO2_12_FULL_43_12b | reverse complement strand
TCACTGTGCTTATCTGATAAAGGTTGCTTCCATAGGTAAACCAAATCTCACGAGTGCGTAGTGGATTCCCCTTCTCTCCTGTTTCAAACGCCACCCCCCTAGCTCCCGCTATTGCAATCTCCTCCGGATTTTCAATCACCATATCCGGCAAATCATTTTTTATTTGATCAATGGTAATCACAACAGAGTCCTCAATAGGTGAAATACTAATTTGAAAATTCCTCTCTTTTGGGCTACCACTAAATAGAACTTGCGAGATATCCTTCTCATCGTCTACTATACCCAAATCAGAGAAAGTAAAATCACTTGGTAATTTAAAAGTAAAACTCTCGTCCGAATGAAGGTAGGCACTGCCATCTCCAATCACTTCTCCCATAGGTTCCACCTCTGTATTTACAGAGGTGGAACCTATGTTTTTCATGACTAGTATTAATCCTCCAACGAGGACGCAAGCGGCTATGAGTATTATTATATTTCGTGATTGTTTAGTCATAGATATTATCTACTTTTCGTATCAAGGTTTAACCTTGATAATTATGTTCATACTACTGCGCATTCTTTTTTATTGCCTGAACTACCGTAGAGCTATCTTTGAGAATTTCAATAAAAAGAATTTTATCTTTAGCGATAAACATCGTGTCTTCAGGTCCGTGGACTTCCCCGCCAAGCTTTACCAAATTAAGATTTTGAGCTGATGGACTTTGAGTGGACCCCGTCCTATCTTGCTGAAGCTCTTTTGCATACTTAAGATAATACACGTCTGTCAGTCGTGAGAATCTGCGATTTTCATTTTCAAGGTGGCCAAAGTAAACTTGCCCATCGGAAAGAAATACTGCCTGCCAACGAGAATCAATTTCTTTTGGTAAATCATTTTTTGAGGGCAAAAGCAGAAGCAGAAGCACCACTATTAATAAGGCTATTGCTATTCCTGTTACCCATAACCAATGTATTTTCTTCATGTTTTTCCTAGAATTATCTAATTGTCTCACATTAAACTTCATATTAACCTGACGGGAGGTTGAACCTCCCGTTGGACTTATTCGTAAGTTACTTCTTTAGTTATTGTAACCGGAATAAGAGCAGTAATCGGTTTCCACGGACCTTCATTGCCTTGCCCTGCAATAAGGAGGTAGTAAGTTCCATCGGCAATACTACCTGGCAAATCATTTAGTGAATAGTCGTACGACCCACCCACACAATCAAATGCTTTATTGTAGATGTATTTGTTTGGACTCTTGTCGTAATCGTCAACAAGCAAATATAGAAGAACTACAAAATAGGGATCCGAACATGAGCCAGAAATGTTGAGGCTTCCCTCATCGGAGTCAGGAGAAAGTACTGGAGTATTACTTATGGTGCGGACAAGTTTTTTCCCATTTTTATCTACTTCAATACCTGACCAGTTGGGACGTTCTTTGGCGGGAATCGTTTGACCATCAAGAGAAAAGAGATACTTTTCTACAGGCTGAAGCTCATCTGCTGTCACTGTTATAACCGGGATCTGCTCTGTTTGAATAATCTCTACAATAGGGGTTTGATCTGGAATAGGGTCGGTAGGAGTAGTGTCTTGCGGTAAAACTGGTACTTCATTTTGGGCAGGATTTGGTAGGTCAGCTGGGGTTGTGGTAGCAACACCCAAGATTTCTCCACCGGCGCCATCCGCAGGAGGTGTGGAGATATCAATCACGTTGTTCACTGGATCTGGAGGAATAATAGGCGTAGTTGAAGCGGTTGTCGTGCCAACATCTACAGAGATAGGAGATGCTGTTTGCTGTGGGTCCGTCGTATCAACTATTGTAGTACCGTCTGTGGACTGTTGGTCTGTGGCAGTATTTTGCGGAGAAGAGGAATTTTGTGAAGAGTCGGCAGAAGGGACACCAGAGTCGACTGGGATTGGGTCTGCAATTTGAGTATCCGCTGTTACTGGTACGCTAGTATCAACTGGACTAGGACCAACACCAGTTGGAGCCGTGGAAACACTCGGGTCAGAGACCCCAATATCAGGAGTGTCACCAACCACAGGTTCGCTTACGGGAGGAGATGCTTGATCAGGAGTTTGGGCAAAAAGCGAAATTGGCATTAGTAAAACGGTTGTTAGCACTATCACCAAACTTTGTTTTATTAGATTATTTTTTTTCATATTGTGTTTCATATTATTGTATTAATTTCATCGTATCTCTGATTTTTCCTGTGGATAACTCCGGCTTTTTTACTTGTACTTGACTTTAATTTCATGTGGGTATAATATAGTGGCATTACCACAAAAAGTCCCCTTGCAGGTTTCGTCCTGCCGGGGTCCTTTTTATTTTAGGCCTATCATATTTTTTAAATCATCCATAAAAGCAATGTCTTTCTTTGCAAACTTCTTGAGAAGTGCAGAATATTTCTGTCGGTTAGGAACCAATACGGTCTGAAGTTTTCCTTTTTCTAGCAGGTGCTGAATGAGGCAGTAAAAATCTCCATCTCCAGTGACAATGACAGCTTTTTCAAAATTTGGGAGTTGTATCATAGTATGAAGAACTAATTCCGCATCTACGTTCCCTTTCACCGTCCCATCTTTGTACGCAAGTACAGGTTTGAAGATGCAAATAAATCCTGCTTCTTGAAGCATGGCGTAAAGATTATTGTTACCCTCAATAAATCCTATAAAAAGAAAGGCGGTGGTAACTCCATAATTTTCCTTGAGATACACTCTAAATCTTGCCCAATCAAGCATCCAGCCATGAGACTTTATGGAGAGATACACATTTTGGCTATCTATAAAAGCGTAATTGTTTGATTGTTTTCTCATAATTCTTGGTTTAACTTTCGTCTTTCGACTTCCACATCATGTATACTATTTGTGTCATACCTCAAGAGTCGGCTCGTCCGGCTCTTTGATTTTTTTCCTTTTACAAATTGTTTAAGCATGTGATATCATTCTAGCATTAGCCGTCAGTGTTGGCCGAACCAACGCTACGGCTTGGTCTATCGGATAATTGCGGTTCATTCCGATAGGCGACGCGGAAACGCAACCCACGCAACAAAGCCCGCCGATGTATATTCGGAGTAAATCGGAGGGTGGGTTATTACATAGAGAAACACCAACCAGCCACCGCGTAAGCGGTGGCTGGTTCATCGTATTCCATGTGTCAAAATCTTTTTTCATATTTATTGTTTGTAAATATATTTTAATTTATTTTCTACCATCCAAAAGCTGGGCCCAAAGGCACATGAGGAGTGGTTGTCGCCCCTGTTACAGTGCCCGCGTTCTGATGTCCCGACCAATCTGGCTGGGTGCCTGTGCCAGTGAAACCGAGATAGGAAAAGAGTACCGTATTTGGAGTAACGTGTGGCCTAAACTGTTGCATCCGAATTTCCGCTAGAGACAGGACTTTGTTGTAATATGCCACATTAGAAATTTTCCCAGGAAAAGAGTCGGCGAATGCACCAGCAACATTCAAAGTGTTCCCCACTATTACACTTTGCGACGCATCTGTACTATAAGTTCCTGAACCATCAGCGGCTGTGGCATACGTTGTTTCAGTAACAATAGTAGAGAGGTCTCCACGATAAATATGCACTCTGGGGGTTGCTCCACTATCATAGGTGTAAGCCAAGAACCACCATTTGCCTGCGGTTATTCCCGCATTACCTGTTCTGTATGTTAAGCCCGATGTGCTTTGACTAAACGCAACGCGAAGTCCTCCATTCGTATCAGTGGCATTAGTTTCCAATCCAAAACGGTTCTTGAAGCTGGAAACAGGTGAATTTGCTCGCTTACCAAACATGGTTTTGCCATCCACATAGGAATCCAAATACACCCACATTGTAACTGTATGACTGGTTAAGTCGTCCATTGACGCGCCACTCCCGTAATTCACCCTGTCAGAAGTTGCCGCTCCAAACACCAAAGAAGCTAACGCGGGAGAGGGAAAGATGAGAGCGAGAGCTATAAATAAGATAATTGGATGTTTCATATTAGTTTTTATACTCAAAAATGGCCTGATGAAGAAGCATTGTGCGATTCTTTTTTTCGTCCTATTGGTCGTTGTTTTGTTTGTTTTCATATAATTTTTCTAAAAAGAGTGGTTTTTAATTACTGTACTCAAAAATCACATCATGAATAAGGGCATCCGATGCCAGTGTATCAGCCGCATCCGCTCCATCCCGAGCAAGATAGAACTCAACTGTGTCTCCCGCTGCAAAGTTTCCCGCGGTCAGTGTCAGTGTTACAAGATTTCTCTCGTTTGCCGCACTGGGCGCAGTATCAGTACCCGTTACAGACTCTTGAAATGTAGCTTGGTCTAGGGATTCGGTGTCATCTCCAGAAATTGCCCTATAATCAAAATCCCAGACCGCGTCTCCTGTGGTTAGAGGCGCTGTCCAATATATTTTCACTACTGGAGCGCCGACATAATCAAACGGCACGTGGAATGTTCCGTAGAATCCTGTTTTAGCGGCTGTGGAGCTTGCCACTGCTACCATGTGTTTGAAGTTATCATTGACAGCAGTTATTGTATAAGGTTGAAACCACGAGTTGCCTCCAGTATCAGGCATAGTGAAAGCGTTTAGTATCGCAACCGCGCGAGTAGTTGAAGCTGTGGTGCAGTTTATCCACGCTGAATTTTCATAACAACGGAACACTCCACTATTGCTGTTATAATACATAGCTCCATTTACTCCTGTCGGGTCGCCAGCAGTGTTCTTGGTATCAAGCACCAGAAGCCCTGGACTTGCTCCTCCAGCTCCCGTACCGACTTGCAAACGGCCATCACCATCTATGCTGAAACGATTGTTTGTTCCGAGAGCTGTGGAAGAAGCTATCAAAAACTTCCCGCCATTGGATACGTCCATTCCTATTGTCCATTTGTACGTATCACCAGACGCCCCAGAAAAGCCAATTGCCGATTTTGTTGTACTAAATATGTCAAGTATATTGTTTGGCGTAGTTGTTCCCAGACCGACATTTCCAGTTGTGCCATTTATTGTAAGAGTCGTATATGTTGACGTCGCAAAAGTACTTGCCGATGACGTAGCAAGATAGAGGTTTCCTCCAGCATTTCTAAAGCTCCAGTGATTATTGGTGAGAGTAGAAGGATCAGATAGAGTGAGTTGTGCTCCAGTTGAAGATGCAATCTGTAGCTGCCATGCTGGAGTTGAGGTACCGATACCTACTAGAGTACTGTTACCGCCGTTCACATAAACAGCATTAGGGAAGAGGGTGCTTGAGGTAGTAGCGAATTTGGAGTTTGGCGTTCCACCTGCACCGGTATCATCCGCCTCACAACCAAATCTGCCAGCTCCATCATAAGTGAGAACATTGTTTGTCTGACAAGTTGAGAGCCCAGCTCCATAGAAGTTTGTAGTAGAGGCTGTAGTTGCAAAGAGGTTGGTAGTGGTTGCATTTGTAGTAGTAGAGTTGAGAGCCTGGAAGGTGAGAAGGCCGTTGGTGTTAATCGTAAGAGCAGTGTATGTAGATGTGGCAAAGGTGGACGGAGAAGAAGTGGCGATGTAAAGAGATCCACCAGCGCTTCTAAATGACCAATGGTTATTTGTAAGTGTTGAAGGATCAGATAAGGTCAGCTGGGAACGCGTGGAGGAGGAAAGTTGCATGAGCCATTGAGGAGTGGAAGTGCCAAAGCCACCATAGCCACTATTATTTTTTAGCGTAAAGAGAGTTGAGGAAGCGTTATCAACAAAGTTGATAAGAGTTGGATCAGTAGATGTTCCCCAGACTGTAAGTGTCGAGTAAGGAGTAGTCGTGCCAACGCCTATCCGAGGATTTCTGATGCCTCCAGCCCCATCTGATTCAGAATAAATTGTAAGAAATGGTAATCCATCCAGTTGAGCGGTATAACTTTCTACCGTCCCGGCAGCAGCAGCTGATGTTACTGGCATATCCATCCAGCTAACCGTACCTGCGTTTGTATCAAATGTAAGCGCTCCTAATTCAAGATTATCAATGGAAGTTATGCCCGATGAGAAGTCATGTAGAACTGCTCCGGAATTCACATTTAGTCCTCCAGCAAAAGTAGATGTTGCGTTTGTTGAACTGGCGTAGAAATATTCTGCAACTGCTGGTCCTACAACAGACAGCTTGGCATAAGGTGAGGATGTGCCGATTCCGATATTACCTGTTACACCATTGATGACAAAAGAGATCGCTGAGGACGTCGCAAATGTACTTG
>MHVX01000017.1 GCA_001823875.1 Candidatus Zambryskibacteria bacterium RIFCSPHIGHO2_12_FULL_43_12b | reverse complement strand
GTCTCCCACTACTTTATTTAGAATTTCTACTTTTCTCTTATTGCCCGGAATTAGAGTAAATAATCCAGGAGACCACTTGTAAAGTCCTGAGTTTAGAACCGTATTGGCTATTTCTAAATCCTCCTTTTCCTGTCTGAGTGGCTCGCTTACCTCTTCCAATTGCTCAAGTTCAAATTGAAGTTTTGATTCTTCAGCTTTCGCTTCTCTTAGATCTTGAGGGACAATGTACTCCTGTGTAATCGCATTTTGCGGATTAAATTCCCGCTCTGCGTCTTCCCATGAAACATCCATGTCCTGTGGATTTCTGTGCCTTGACTCCACTATTTCAATAAGTTTATTACGAAGTATGGGATTACCAACCCTCTTATTTATAAAATCCAAAGATTCTTCCTTAGACTTGTAAACATACTGCGCGTCTCCATCCGCCTTCTCACGTTTTAAGAAAGCGCTCTTCATCAAGACCTCCCAATCCATAAAAATGCCCCTTCCGGCAGAAACACCTTCTGTATCCACTTTATAGCCACCCCATCTTTTACCAACTCCCTCCAAGTCATCGAGGTCCTTGGCCTGATTAACCTCCTGATTATAAGTCATCAGATTATCCGCATAATCGTTGGGCGTTCCACTGTACATCTTGCTTGCAAACGTCTCTGCCCCTTTTGTTATCCTTGCTATATTGTGAAACTCTTTTGACTCTTGTTCTATTTGTCTGCCGACACTAACCTCTGTCGAAACATCTGCCTGCTGAGAAGACCTCCTATCTATAACTTTTGGATTTTTGAGTAAATTAACCCTTTCTTCTTTCTCTCTAACGAATTCTCTTAGGGAAGCAACGTGCGCAGATAATGCGTCTTTTTCCTTCTCAAAACGCAGTTCAAGAGGCTCAGCTTGCATTTCGGCCGTCTCAATTTGCTCTGCCATAGAGACAGCCTCTTCTGCATCTATTTCCGCCGCATCCTTTATAATAGACACTATTTCCTCCGCCTCCCTCACACGTTCATCTACAGGATGTATACTTCCCGCACCGGCTTTATCTGATGGAACATCCTTAGGAATAGCTCGAGTCTTCCTTTTTCGTGTCCTGGGTATCTCTACACCAGTCATAATACCTCCATCTTGTGATTCAAACGACTCAGGACGAAATGCTGTGGCGGCCATATTGATATATTTTTAAATTAATTACTTTAAGAATATCAGATACAGAGAAATAGGCATACTAAAGCGCCGTAAGAATAATGGGAGCGCCGTTTGTGATTGCAATCGTGTGTTCAAAATGCGCAGCCTTTTGGCCGTCTTTTGTGTGATAAGTATATCCATCCTTGCTAAGCACAATGTCTCCTTTCCCCAAGACAAACATAGGTTCAATGGCAAGCACCATGCCAGCTTTAAGCTTCGGCCCGCTCCCCGGCATCCCAGCATTAGGAACATAAGGATCTTCATGCACTTCATATCCCACTCCATGACCGGAGAGACCTTCGGCCGATTTTAACCCGTATTTTTTTGCAACATTCTCGATCGCGAAACCAATATCCCCCACGCTATTGCCAGCACGCGCCGCCAGAATCCCAGCGCCAAGCGCCTCTCTTGTCGCTTTAATTAGACGTTTCTCTTCCGGTGAAATTTTACCTACACCTAAGGTCATAGCAGAATCAGTGATCATTCCTTTATGAGAGAGCCCCAGATCTAGGCTTACAACATCTCCTTCTTTTAGAATTCGCGGATTTTCATTGGGAATCCCATGAACAATCTCGTCATTGATGGAAACACAGAGAGCTGCGGGATAAGAGCGTTTTGCCCCATCGGGGGTATACCCCAAAAACGCGGGATAGTCTCCCCCCTCGTCCAGAAGCCCAATTGCCCAAGTATTAAGTTCATTTGTGCTTACACCAGCGATTGCCCTTTTGGCCAATTCGTTCAATATTTCTGCATGTCTGCGTCCTCCTGCTCTGAGGATTTCTATTTCTTCTGAAGTCTTTATAGTAATCATTACAAGATTATTTCGCGGTCTTGCTGAGAAGAGGCTCCACAAAAGCCCTGACAGCATCGTGAACTTTTTCTATTGTCTGCTCACCATTGATTGCAACATATTCATAGTCTGGAGACTTCTCATAATACTCAATCGCTTTCATAGTATCCTCCTCAAACCAATTCAGTCTCTTGTCTATCTTTTCTAGACTGGCATCATCTGCCCTGCCTCTAGCAAGTAGGCGCTTTTCTGACCATTCTCTGGTAACTTCCAGATTTATCACGAAAGTCTTTGTAATTCCGTAGAACTCAAAAGCTGTCTCTAAAACCTTTGCCTCTACCAAGGTTCTGGCAACTCCATCGAAGATAATATGTTCATTTCCAGTAGCCTGCTCGAGCAGAGCTTTTGACCACATGAAGCATCCGAGAAAAGACGGCTGGAGATCATCATTGTCGTAGATTTCTCGTGAATGTTTATTTGTAAATTTCTCTCCCAAAATAAAATCGCGAAACATCGGACCGCTTTCCACATGAAGTATTGGGGTCTCGTCTTTTGTGGCAAGAAATGTCTGAAGCAAAGCGACCTGGGTCCCTTTACCACAGCCAGATCGACCCATAAAAATAAAAGCGTACATTTAATTAGATATTAGCTGTTAGGTTTTAGCTTATAGGAAATATCAGTCAATTATACGATTTACATCTATATTTTCCTAACACCTAAAAGCTAAAAGCAAATTTTTAGTATTCCCTTACCGAGATTTGAGCCTCAATCTTCTTTATGAGGTCAATTACCACAGAGACAACAATTAGAAGCGCTGTGCCGCCAATTGCTAAAGACTGAATATTAGTGATTCCTCTCATTATTAGAGGCAATACAGCTATAAGACCGAGGAATAAGGCTCCCACAAGAGTGAGGCGCGTAAGAACCTTTGTCACATATTCGGCGGTAGGATCTCCAGGGCGCACTCCAGGAATGAACGCTCCGCTTTTCTGCAGATTCGTAGAAATCATGTGCGGATCAAAGGTGACTGCGGTATAGAAATATGTGAAAGCGAATACTAAGAGAAAATAGGCAACGGCGTAAAACCATTGATTTGATAACACTCCCAACGCGAATGCGGAAATAGTCTTAACAATTGCCACATCAACATTTGCAAGGAAACTGAATATTAGTTGAGGAAACAATAAAATAGACAATGCAAAAATAATTGGAATCACTCCCGCTTGATTCACACGGAGGGGAAGATATGTTGAAATTCCCCCATATACTTTTGCACCACGCACTCTCTTGGCATAAGTAATAGGTATCGGTCTCTCTGCTTCCGTAATAACGACAACTCCTAAAATGATCGCGACGGCCGCCACTATAAAAGCGATGTAGAGAGGAATCTGTGACGGATCAAACACAATAGAAAGTTGGGCAATGCTTTGAGGAATGCCAGCTACGATACCGGCGAAAATAATCAGAGATGTTCCGTTTCCAACCCCATACTCGGTCATAAGCTCTCCAATCCACATCAAAAGCACAGAACCCGCAGTGATGATGAGAATGTTTGTAATCATCTCAAGAGCGCCGAGCGGCAGAATAATACCTTGTCGCGTGAGGAGAGTGAGGAAGCTAAAACCTTGAATAATCGCAAGAGGTACTGTAAGCATTCTTGAGTAGTAAGCAAATTTTCTCCTACCTGCATCTCCCTCTTCGTGATAGAGCGCTTTAATCTTTGGGAAGATAATTGTTAAAAGCTGCATGATAATTGAAGCGGTAATATAGGGTCCCACTCCAAGCATGATTATGGACAGATTTGAAAGTCCGCCTCCGGAGAAAAGGTTTAGGAGACCGAGAAACTGGTTACCTTCGAAAAAACTCTGCAAACGGCTCACATCAATTCCAGGTACGGGAATATGAGAAAGTATTCTGAAGAGAATAAGAGCTCCCAAGACAAATAGCATTCTTTTTTTAAGTGTCCGGTCTCCCCAGATCAAACGGATTTTATCGAGAAGAGTCTTCATCCCGTACGAAACAGATCGCGATCAGCGAGTGCTGTTGAGTTACCTATGCTTCTAATGTTGACCTTTTCCATATTCTTTACTGATGAATGTTATTTATATCGTGATCGCGGTTTCGTACGGGATTCATTTGTCTATTCTATCACCCCGCCAGCAGAAGTAATTTTTGCTCTAGCGGACTCTGATACCTTGCAACCTTTAAAAGTAAGCTTTTTATCAAGGTTCCCCCCTCCAAGAACTTTAACTGCAATATTGCCTGAAGAAGAGCTTGCCAGCCCCTTGGCAATAAGAGTCTCAAGAGAGACAGTATCACCAACTGAAAAATATTCATTGATATCTCCAAGATTTACCGGAACACTTTTAGACTGGATGCTTTTAAGCGATGAGACTCCCCGTCCACGCAACTTCGGCAATCTTTTTATAACATCGCGAATCTCAGGCCTTTTCTTTCTACCTGCGCGCGCATTCTGCCCTTTTGTCCCCTTCCCCGAAGTTTTGCCACGTGTACCGCCTCTCCCAACTTGTGTGGAGGTTTTGTTCGGAGTTTTTCTTTTTAAATTATGTAATTGCATGTGGTTATAGAGAACTATTTACTTCTTCGCGCACCTGTCTTCGCAAGTTCTTCCAGAGCTTTTATCGTAGCTTTTGCAATATTTGCTCTGTTCTTTGAACCGGAAAGAATCTTGGCGTTAACAGAATTCAAACCCGCCAATTCAAGAACTGTTCGAGCAGAACTTCCTGCGAGTATTCCTCTTCCGGGTGCAGGCATGATGAGCACTCTGCAGCTGCCGTATTTCGCATCCACCTCGTGAGGAATGGACATTTCCTTTGTTGTTTTCACCGTAATCATGTTTTTCTTAGCATCCCTCACCGCTTTATCAATTGCAATGGGAGTATCGGAGGATTTACCCTGACCTACTCCCACCATACCCTTGCGGTTACCTGCGACCAAAGTGATTGAAAAGCTAAAACGTCTTCCTCCGGCAACAACTCTTGTCACTCTCCTGACAGAGACAGTCTTATGGTCAAATTCAGAACGAACTCTTGTGTCCTTTCGCGCAGATCTTCGAGGATTCTTCTTGTGCTCTCTCGGTGGACGATTTTTTGGGAAATCCTTTTTTTCTGGCAGAGCGGATCCAGCCGTCACCACAGGCGCCGTGGCATCAGCCGGAATCTCCGCAATTGGAGTCGTCTCAACTTCTAATTCTGTTTTTTCGTCAGTTGGCATAATTTAAATTAAAACTTCAACCCGCCCTCTCTAGCGCCTTCTGCCAGAGCGGCCACGTTACCCGTATAAATATAACCTCCTCGATCAAATACCACTTTCTCTATGCCCTTAGCCAAAACTCCCTTCGCCAACTCTCTACCGAGAAGAGAGGATTTCTCAAGAAGAGTCTTCCCCTTTATTGTTTTAGTAGTGCCGGAAGCAAGCGTCTTTCCCGCAATATCATCTATGACTTGAGCAGAAACATATTTATTTGATTTGAATATTGAAAGCCTTGGACGTTCTGCTGTACCTGAAACCTTGGAACGAATTCTGGCTTTCCTTCTGATTCTCTGTGTATTCTTTTTTGTATTTATGCTCTTCATGCTATTACACGGATTTCTTGCCCTGCTTAATTTTCACAACTTCGCCAAAATACCTCAAACCCTTTCCCTTGTATGGCTCTGGCTTCTTCATGGCTCGAAGCTTAGAAGCGAATTCCCCAACCATCTCTTTATCCACTCCAGAGACCGTCATTATAT
This sequence comes from Candidatus Zambryskibacteria bacterium RIFCSPHIGHO2_12_FULL_43_12b, assembly GCA_001823875.1. Classification (GTDB taxonomy): domain Bacteria; phylum Patescibacteriota; class Minisyncoccia; order Phycocordibacterales; family Zambryskibacteraceae; genus 12-FULL-43-12b. The sequence continues at coordinate 18,805 of MHVX01000017.1, read as the reverse complement.
TTTTCTCTATTGAAACCTTTATTCCTTTTGGTATTGCAACCTCTACCGGGTGAGAGAAACCTAGGGCAAAACCAATTTTTTCTCCCTTTACTTCCATCTTATAACCTATACCTTCAAGCTGAAGTTTTCTCTCAAACGGTTTGTTCACTCCCTCTATCATATTGGCAATGTGAGAAGCATAGGTACCCCACAAAGCGCGCGCTTCAATAGTGTCTGCTTTTGGATTAACTGTTGCCACACCGTCAGATACGACGACTGCCACTGAAGCTGGAAATTTTTTTGTTATCTCTCCTTGAGAACCCTTCACAGAGATTAAATCCCCTGAAACATTGATTTCAGTTTGCTTTGGTATTGTTATTCCTTTTTTTCCGATTCTACTCATGTTTATTACCAAATCTCAAAGAGAGCCTCTCCACCGACTTTGCTTTTTCGCGCCTCGCTATCGGACAGAATCCCCTTTGGTGTAGAGAGAACTAACATTCCATATCCCCTTCGAACTGGTCTGATTTCCGAGCTTCTCTTATAAATACGTCTTGATGGCTTGGAAATTCTTTTTACTCCCTGAATACGAGGCGCCCTGCCATTGTAGTTTAAAGAAACTTCAATAGATTTAGTAATTTTCTTTCCCTTCTTTGCTACCGCTCCGACAAAACCCTCTTTCTCAAGAAGAGCGCAGATGTGTTCTCTAAGCTTGGAGTATGGAAAAGTGACAGCCTCTTTATGGCTTGCGCTTGCATTCTTCATGCGAATTATCATGTCTGAGATGGGGTCTGTCATATTACCAGCTGGATTTTTTCACTCCTGGGATTTTGCCTTCATTTGCCAATTCCCTAAAACAGATTCTACAAAGGTCAAACTCTCTTATATAGCCTCGCTTTCTGCCGCATCTGAAACAACGCCTAACAACCCTCGTAGAGAACTTGGGTTTCTTTTGAGACCTTGCTATTACTGATTTCTTGGCCATAGATAAACAAAAAACGCCTAAAGCGTGGGCTACATACTAGCAGGGTGAAAATACACTGTCAAATGGCGTAAATTCGCCCTTTTTATCTCTTCTCTTCCGACTTTCTAAATGGAAAACCGAGGTGTTCTAGGAAGGTAATGAGTTCTTCCTTGCTCTTAGCTGTGGTAACAATGGTTACAGCGAGACCAAAAACGTCCTTAAGCTCCTCGTCTGCCGTCTCTGGAAATATTGTGTGCTCCTTGATTCCTAGTGTGTAATTACCCATCTCATCTGCGGAACTCTTGGAGATGCCACGAAAGTCCTTAGTCCTAGGCAAAGCGACGTGAATGAGTCTATCTAGAAAAGCATTCATGCGTTTACCGCGTAGAGTTACTTGCAGTCCCACAGGATCTCCCTGACGAACCTTGAAAGCCGCCACTGACTGCTTAGCGCCGCGGGTTGATGGCTTTTGTCCTGTGATTCTTGAAAGTCTGTCTGTCGCAAGTTCAATCTTCTTCTTATCTTTAAATGAACCTACGCCGGCGGAAATCACCACCTTGGTAATACGAGGAGATTGCATCAAATTTTTGTATCCAAACTTCTCCTTGAGAGCAGGAAAAGATTTATTTATTTTTTCTTGAATTGTATTCATAAGAGTAGTAGTGGTTATATTGTCGCTCCGCTCTTCTTTGAAATACGCGACTTTTTGCCATCCTTAACTCCGTATCCGATACGGGTTCTCTTGTTGGTCTTTGGGTCTAAAAGCATCACGGTAGATACATGCACGGGGGCCGCTTGATCCACGATCTGTCCTTTCTGGCCACTTTTTGTGGGACGCTTGTGAAGTTTTTTTATGTTTATTCCAGCAACGACGACTTTATTCTCACGAGGAAAAGCATGAACGACCTTGCCAGTCTTTCCCTTGTCTTTCCCAGTAATCACTATTACGTTGTCGTCTTTTCGAATTTTCATATTTTTATACTACCTCTTGAGCAAGAGAGATAATTTGCTGAAAGCCCATCTCTCCAAGCTCTCTTGGAATAGGACCGAACACACGTCCAGCAATCGGCTCATGCTTCGTCTTATCTACAATCACAACAGCATTCTCATCAAAACGGATATATGAACCGTCTACTCTTCTAAATGGAGCTCTCTGCCTGACAACAGTAGCGTAGAGAATATCTTTCTTTTTTACTGATTTTCTTGGCTGTGCAACCTGTACTGAAAGCACCACAATATCTCCAAGTCGAGCATATCTTTTCTTTGAACCTCCGAGCACCTTGAAGATGCGGCCAATCTTGGCGCCGGAATTGTCTGCTATTTTCACTATTGAACGAGGTTGAATCATATTAATTTATGCCACTCGAACTACAACAAATCTTTTGTCTTTGGAAATAGGTTTGCATTCCTCTATCACCACTTTATCTCCTATATTTACAGTATTACCTGCATCATGGGCCTTAATCTTCTTTCTCTTGCGAATATATTTACCGTATTGCGGGTGTTTAACATATCGTTCCACTTCAACCACGACAGTGTCTTTCATTTTATTGGAAACCGCCGTGCCCTTCAGCATCTTTCCTCTCTTTATTATTTTATTTTCTTTCTCTGACATAAAATTACTTCCTTAGACGCGCGCTCATTTGAGTCTTTATCCTTGCGATATCAGCACGAAGACCTCTTCCCTCTCTGACATTTCTTGTCTTAGATCCAGAAAGAGCAAAACGAAAAGCTCGCAATGATTCTTGTTTATCGCGAAGATCTTTTACAAGCTCCTTATCATTTTTTTTCTGAAAATCAGTTTTCTTCATGTTAGTGTCTTGCTACCACCTTAGTCTTGACGGGAAGTTTGGTGCCAGCCTTTCTGAGCGCCTCCTTGGCAACAATCTCATCAACCCCATCCACCTCAAAAAGAATGCGTCCTGGCTTCACAGGGGCGCAATACCCTTGCAAGTCGCCCTTTCCTTTACCGAGTTTTACCTCTGCAGGCTTAGCAGTATAAGGCATATCTGGGAAAACGCGAATCCAGAGCTTGCCTGTCTTTCCTATTGCTCGCGATGCTGCTTTGCGCGCCGCTTCAAGCTGGTTAGAGCGAATACGGGCTGAAGCCATGGCTTTAAGTCCATGTGAACCAAAAGAGACGTTGGCCCCGCGAGAAGCTACTCCAACTTTGGTCGGATTTTTTCGCATAGTGTGCCACTTTCTGTATTTTACTTTTTTAGGAAACAGCATGATAGTAAATTATTTTTTATCCTTATCGAAAATTTCTCCTCGGTATATCCAAACCTTGATTCCAAGATTCCCGTAAGGAAGCTTTGCTTCATAGTGAGCATAGTCCACGTCTGCTCTAAAAGTCTGCAAAGGAATTCTTCCGAGCTTCCTTGTCTCGGAGCGAGCGATTGAAGCGCCACCGAGTCTGCCGGAAATCGTAACCTTTACTCCCAACACATCACGGTTTGCCATTACCTTCTCCACTATAGACTTCACCACCCTCCTGTATGGCATTCTCTTCTCGAGGCCTTCAGCAACCATTGCCGCTACTATCATGGCGTTTGATTCTGGAGACTTAATCTCCTTTATATCAATGCGTACCTCCTCTTTTGGATTCCAGACATTTTTTTTCTTAAGAACTGCGACAACTTCATCGCGAAGCTTAGTCGCTCCGTCACCTTGTCGGCCAATAATGGCTCCCGGACGAGATGTTTCTATGATAATGCGAAGTACTTTTTCGTTCCTCTCAATCTCAATTGAACTCACGTATTGCCCACGCAATTTCTTTTCTAAAAACGAACGGATTACCAAATCGCCTCTAAGAAAAAACTTATATTTATTTTTTGCGCCAAACCATCGAGATTTCCAATCTCTGATGATGCCTAGTCTATGTGAATATGGGTGGACAGTGTGACTCATAAAAATAGCTGTTAGCTTTTAGGTGTTGGCTTTTTGGGCTTCGAATCCTTTTGGGATTTGGATTTTGGCGCTTGGGATTTTTCTTCTTGCAGCACAAGAAGAATGTGGCTTGTTCTCTTGCGAATAATAGGAGCGCGACCGCGAGAAGCAGAGCGTCGGCGATACATTATGGCTCCACCATCAACTCTCATCTCCTTCACAACCATTGCTCTTTCATCGAGATTACTATTCTTGGCACTTGCCATTGCGGAGCGGATGAGCTTGGAGATCGGGTCCGCCGCACGTTTGCCAAGAAATTGCAGTTCAGCGATTGCGTCCTCCGCGTGTCGGCCTTTTACAAGATTGGCAACAACTCTCACTTTGCGAGGAGAGTGTCTGTAATCATTGAGTTGTGCAGTTACTTGTGACATAAAATTTATTTTGCCGGAACTTTATTGTCTCCTGCTGAAGTTGAAGCTTTAGCTGCTTGAGCGGAAGCAATCTCGGCTTCTTTCTTCTTTTGCTCAAGCTCTTTCTGCATTTTTCCTCCGTGCTTCACGAATTTGCGCGTTAGGGAGAACTCTCCGAGCCTATGACCCACCATATCTTCTGTTACGAAAACCTCAACATGATCTTTGCCATTGTGCACCCCGAAGGTAAAGCCCACCATTTCGGGAGCGATTTGACTGTCTCGCGCCCATGTCTTTATAACCCCGACTTGGTCAGGCTTTTTACCCTCAATTTTCTTGAGGAGTCTTTCATATACATATGGACCTTTTTTGGATGACCGAGTCATGATTTAAATCGATTCAAAACAAAATACGAATAGAAAAAGCTCCAGAGAGCTTGGGCAATATCCTATAGGAATAAGGCCAGAGTGTCAAATCATAGAGAAACCCCATGTTCTGCTTCGCAGAACATGGGGTTAGAGGTTACGCTTGCGGACGATCAATACGATGATAACTCATGCTTTCGAAATCAATCACGACTCCAAGCTGCTCTCCTGAATTCAATTTGTCTACTGTTGCGCTCCAATCATGTCTCGGAAATCCCGAGAACAGAGCGGCTAGAGAACAGAAGGATTCGAGAAAATCCTGAATTATATGAAATGAAGGAGAGGGGGGAGAAAACAACACTACCACTTCCATTCCTGAATCCTGATCTGCGAGCGTGTTCCAGATGCTGTCGATAAAATCTTGATATTTGTATACCGATGAAACTGTCCTTGGAGGAAGATCTCTTCTAAGATATGCACTCGAGAAGTACTGAGCGCTTAAAGAAGCATTACCTTCTCTCTCCCCATCAACAGACAGAACTACAACTTTGGTAACATCCAAATCAGAAAACAGAAAAATAGCGTCAAGAGCCTTTGCCACTGAAGCCACAGCAATTATTCCACCTTCTGATAGTTCACGTACATCTTGGTTGGTCCACGAATAATCTCTAATCTGCCCCTGAACAAGCGCGATGGCTTTCATTTGATCTCCTATCTTGGGTAAACTCAACGACCTAATCTACAACCAACCTACCCTTTAGTATAAAAAAGTCAAACAAAAACACCCTTTGATGGGTGTTTTTATTTATTTATTTATTTATTTCTTACCTACTTTCCTTCTCCTCACAATGAATTTATTGGAGTATTTCTTTGGCTTTCTAGATTTCTGACCCTTACCGGTTGGCTTACCAAAGGCGCTTACTGCACGTCGGCGTCCTCTTCCAGAGCGTCCTTCTCCTCCTCCATGTGGGTGATCCACTGGGTTCATGGCGGAACCGCGAACTGTAGGCCTAATGCCTAGCCATCTTGAACGCCCAGCTTTTCCAAGATTAACAAGGCGATTTTCATCATTGGACACTTCACCAATCGTTGCCCAGCAATTTTCTAAGACTTTTCTTACTTCTGAAGAAGGCATCTTCAAATCGACAAATCCTGCGTCCTTTGCAACAACTTCAATATAATTTCCCGCAGAGCGTCCCGCCTTCGCTCCGCCCTTGGGTTTTAGCTCAACGTTATATACAAATGTTCCAATCGTAATATTTTTAAGCGGAAGACGATTCCCTGGCGCTATAGCCGCATCTTCTGAAGCAACATACACATCGCCTCTTTTTGCACCCTTTGGAAGTAGCGCATATCTCTTCTCACCATCCTTGTAAACTACGATGCCGATAAATCCGCTTCTATTTGGATCATATTCAAGTGTGGCAACTCGAAAAGGAACTCCAATTTTGTTATATGTAAAATCTATATCCCGAAAAAGTCTTTTATGTCCTCCTCCCTTATGGCGAGTAGTGACACGGCCATGATGGTTGCGTCCGGCCGCGCGGGTAACGCCTCTCGTCAGAGATTTGTTTGGCTCTGACGAAGTCAAAATCACTCGGTAATCAATACCGGTCATGTTTCGACGTGATTTGGTTGTTGGTTTATATGACTTCATGTTTAAACAATTTCAAGTTTGTCCTCCTTCTTAAGGTAGACATACGCCTTTTTGCCCCCACCTGTTACGCCACGCTTGCCTCTTACAACGATTTGCTTTCGAGGGATAGCCACCACCGCCACCTTAACAGGTCTTACTTTGTACGCTACCTCCACGGCCTTTGCAATGCTCCTCTTTGTCGCATTTTCATCAACATTGAAAACGTATGCGTTACTGATTGTCCCAAGATCTGTAGCCTTCTCTGTAATACGAGGGCGGATTAAGACGCTTGAAGCGACACCGGACGCTGAGGGGACAGAAGAGACAACCGAGGTCATTTCTTTTTTCGCTTCTGTCTTTTTCTTTTTATCTCCAAAAATGGCCATGTTATTTTGCTTTTGCTTTAGCTACCTTCTTCACTGTCTTCTTTTCCTTAACAGGCATTACTTTCTTTAGAGTCTTTGAAGAAGTCTCCTCTTTCGCTACACCGAGCTTGCTTCCAAGAATTCGCAACGACTCCTCAGGATAGACCATCACTACTTTCTTGTATGAAAGAAGGGATACTGGATTCATTGAACGAGTATCTTCCAAAGTCACATTTGCAACGTTTCGAAATGCTCTTACCAGGTCATCTGTTCTCTCGGGAACATATATTGAAAGTGCGTTATTTGTATTCAAAATATTCTTTAGCGCTGGCACTTTGCCAAGTGTTACAAGTGAGGCTATTGCTAGTTTAGTCTTTGGCTCTTTAAGAGTCAGATCATCTACAAACACAATTCCATCATCTTTGAGTTTTCGGGAGAGGATTGCAAAAAGAGCTTTTGTCTTCATCTTCTTGTTTATCTTTCTGTCATAGTTTTTGTCTGTTCGTGGACCATGGGCTACTCCTCCACCAACCCATATAGGCGAACGAGTGGAGCCATGTCTTGCTTGGCCAGTACCTTTTTGCTTCCAAGGCTTTTTTCCTCCTCCTCGTACTTCTCCTCGAGTTTTTGTGTGAGCCGTTCCTCGTCGGGCAGATGACTGCATTGATGTAACTACTTGATGCACAAGATCAGAGTTCCACTTCACGCCAAAGATGGACTCTGGCAATGCAATCTTGCCAATGTTTTCTCCTTTCTGGTTGTAAACTGAGGTTTCCATTTTTTGAATGTGGAATTAAAATTATTCTAAATTCCTAATTCTTACTCCTTAATTCCAACATCGTTCCCCGGCGACCTGGAACAGCGCCACTTACAAGAATCTGATTTGCGTCAGGAATTACCTGCACAATTTCTAGGTTCTTCACCGTGATTTTATCCCCTCCCATCCGTCCTGCCATTCTCATCCCTTTAGGAACTTTGTTTCGAAGTCCGCCCCCAATAGATCCAGGCTCTCTCTCGGAATGCTTCTGACCATGACTTCTAGGACCTCCCTTGAAGTTGTGAAGTTTAATAACGCTTTGAAACCCTTTTCCCTTTGATACGCCGGATACTTCTACCGCGTCTCCCGGAGCAAATGTGCCAATTTCGATTTTGTCTCCCACTTTCCATCCACCCTCTGGAGCTCCGCTAATGGGAAACTCACGAAGCGCAGCAAAGTTACCCAAACCTTTTGTGTGTCCTTTAATTGACTTGGAGATATTTTTCTCCTTCTTGCTACCAAATCCAACCTGTACAGCCTCGTAGCCATCTTTCTCCTTGCTTTTTACTTGAGTAACAATGACATCTCCGACATCAAGCAGAGTTGCGGGAATAGCCCGACCATCATCGGTATAGACTTGAGTCATACTATTCTTTTTTGCTAGAAGAAATTTCATCCCGATACGAAAATTTTTATAGAATTTACAATTGCTTTTGTTTACTGCAACCTTAACTTTGCCATCTATTTTCTTAACTTTATCCCGAGTTGAAATTTCGTACGGGACAAGCTGATTTTCTTAATAGATTAAACAAAATTGGGGCTGGGTGATAAGAAATATAGTCGCTTCGCTCCTTATTTCTCTATCACATCAACTTAACGTCTATATTCACCCCAGAAGGAAGTGAAAGGTTCGTCAATGACTCAATGAGCTTAGGAGTAGGATTCAAGATATCAATCAATCTCTTATGTATTCGCATTTCAAACTGTTCTCGCGCATTTTTGTATACGAATGCAGAACGATTGACTGTGTATTTCTTTATTTCAGTAGGAAGCGGAATTGGACCGAGTACTTGCGCATCATAGCGAAGCGCAGTATCAATTATCTGCTTTACCGAGACATCTAAAATCTTGTACTCGTAGGCTCGAACCCTGATACGAAGCCGAGCTCCCGATTCATCTTTTGCGGATACCTTTGTTGCTTTAGGCGCCTTTACTGTCTTGGCTGCCTTCGCAGACTTTTTGGTTGTCTCTTTTTTTGTAGATGTACTTTTAGCCATTTCAGATCGTAAGACTCAACGTAGCTCAACACTGAGCGCGTTAGTCCTGCGGTTATGTCGTAATCTTTGTTACAACTCCTGCCCCAACCGTCTTGCCACCCTCACGAATAGCAAAGCGCATCTGAGCTTCCAAGGCTACTGGAGCCACAAGCTTAACCTTGAAAGTAACAGTGTCTCCAGGCATGACCATCTCCACCTTTTCAGGCAACGTTACTTCGCCGGTTACATCTGTTGTTCTGATATAGAACTGTGGTTTATAACCAGTGAAGAATGGAGTATGGCGGCCACCTTCCTCTTTCTTAAGAATGTACACTTCCGCCTCAAACTCTGTGTGAGGATTTACAGAACCTGGCTTTGCAAGCACTTGTCCACGTGTAACATCTTCTTTCTTAAGACCTCGGATAAGAATACCTGCATTGTCTCCGGCCATTCCAGAATCAAGAGACTTATTGAACATTTCAATACCTGTTACGACAGTCTTTGCCGTATCCTTAAGACCGACAATTTCAATTTCCTCTCCTACCTTTACTGTGCCTCTCTCAATACGGCCAGTTACCACCGTGCCTCGTCCTTCAATTGAGAAAATGTCCTCAACTGGCATTAGAAACGGCTTATCTGTCTCACGCACTGGGATAGGAATGTATGTGTCCAGAGCATCTGTCAGAGCAAGTATTGCTTTTGACCACTCATCCTCAACCGGTCCCGTAGCTTCAAGAGCCTTCAGTCCTGAACCGCGGATAACTGGGGCGTTTTTACCGTCAAACTCATACTTGTCCAAAAGCTCGCGAACTTCCTCTTCAACAAGATCAATAAGCTCCTTATCAGGAACCATATCGCACTTGTTTAGGAAAACAATAATCTTAGGCACACCCACCTGCTTAGCAAGAAGCACGTGCTCTCGAGTCTGGGGCATCACTCCGTCTGTTGCGGCTACTACAAGTACAGCTCCGTCCATCTGAGCGGCGCCAGTAATCATGTTTTTGATGTAGTCTGCGTGACCTGGAGCGTCAATGTGGGCATAGTGACGAGAATCTGTCTCATACTCATTGTGTGAGAGAGAAATAGTGATTCCTCTTGCTTTCTCTTCAGGAGCTTTGTCAATTTGGTCAACGCCCTTAACCGTAGCAGTCTTACCTGCGCGATGAAGAACGTTGAGGATAGCCGCCGTAAGAGTAGTCTTACCGTGGTCAACGTGACCAATGGTTCCTACATTTACGTGTGGCTTGGAACGATCAAAATTTGCCATGTTTATAAAATTAAATTTTCTTAGCTGAGCAAGATTACCGCGCGAGAGTGTGTAATCTTGTCCAAATAAGGTTTGTAATATGTTTCCACTTTTCACGCAAAAACAAAAAAGCGCGAAAATAGCGTGAAGACCATGATAACAAAGTGCTCAATAGAGTCAAGCCCAAACGCCAGATTTAGATTACGCCAGCTTTTTTGAGAGTCCTGTAGGCACCGTTCTTGTTGATAGTCTTGATAGCTTTAGTAGAAAGAGTGAGTACAACAGTTTTTTTGAGCTCAGGGATGTAAATTCTCTTTTTCTGCAAATTCGTATACTTCCTGACTGTTCCTGTCGGATTGAACTGTGTAGCACGAGTGCGGTTGGAGTAGCCTCCTCCCACGCGAGAGCTTTTTTTTGTTACTGGGCAAATTTTCATTTCTCGATATGAATTTACAAATGTATGCGAATTATACGAATGGTTACGAATAATGCAAGTGTGTTAAACTTTGTGTGATATGAATCTAGATTTCGTATTCTCAATAGCCATACTTATCATGTCAGTGGTAATCCATGAAGTTTCTCATGGCTACGCCGCTTATTTTCAAGGAGACAAAACTGCCGAATATCAAGGGCGGCTTACTCTCAACCCTCTAATGCATTTAGACATCTGGGGGTCACTTCTTGTACCTATCATCTCTTACAGTCTGGGAGGATTCATAATTGGGTGGGCAAAACCAGTACCTTATAACCCTTACAACCTTCGAAATCGGAGGTGGGGAGAGGCCATTGTCGCGGCGGCAGGACCGGCTTCAAACATAGTCATGGCCACCATTTTCGGCCTGCTTATCAGATTTACAGGAGTAGCTCTACCAGAATCTTTTATACAAATTGCCGCGACGGCAGTTTTCATAAACATACTCTTGGCCATATTCAATCTTGTGCCAGTCCCTCCTTTGGATGGATCCAAAATCCTATTCTCTCTTTTCCCTCTCAATATGGCCATTCGTTCTTTCTTTGAGAGATACGGGCTTATTTTAGTTCTATTTTTCATCTTTTTTCTCTGGCAACTGATACTTCCTCTCGTGGGCTTGCTGTTTTCCCTGATTACAGGTCTTTCTTAGAGGTTGCAAAAAAGCACTGCTTATATTAGAGTATTGGCCATTCTGCATTTCATTCAGAATATTTTTTTAAATGGCCACAATAAACCAGCTAGTAAAAAGAAAGAGAAAAATCACCCGCCGAAAATCTAAGTCGGTGGCTCTTACCCGTGGGTTCAATACTATTAAGAACCGCCCTGTTTTCTATTATTCTCCTTTCAAGAGGGGCGTTTGTACTAAGGTAACAACGAAAACTCCAAAGAAACCTAACTCTGCTATTCGTAAAATCGCCCGAGTACGCCTTACCAATGGAATGGAAGTTACTGCATATGTGCCAGGTATGGGACACAATCTGCAGGAGCACTCAGTGGTAGTGCTTAAAGGAGGTCGCGTAAAAGATGTAGGACTTAGATACTCAATTGTACGCGGCAGACTTGATGCCACGGGAGTAGATACTCGCAGAAAAGGCCGAAGCCAGTACGGGACTAAGAGACCTAAGAAAAGCTAATGAGACGCAAAGTAAAAAACAGAAACATCGTCTCTCCAGATTCGATCTATCACTCCACAAAAGTGAGCAAGTTTATTAACTGTGTGATGGAGAGAGGAAAGAAAAATACGGCAAGAGACATTGTTTATACGGCATTTGATGTAATAAAGGAAAAAGCAAAAACAGACCCTTTAGAGGTGTTTGAAACTGCGCTCAAGAATGCCGGCCCGACAATGGAAGTGCGCTCCCGCCGAGTCGGAGGCGCCAACTATCAGATTCCTCGTGAAGTTCGCCCAGAAAGACGCCTTGCTCTCGCTATCACTTGGATTATTGAGGCAGCGCGTTCTAGAAAAGGCGCTCCTATGAATGAGAAACTAGCTGAAGAGCTTATTAATGCTTCAAAAAATGAAGGTGAGGCCGTAAAGAAGAAAGAAAACACTCACAAGATGGCAGAAGCAAACAAAGCTTTCGCCCATTTCGCTTGGTAATACTATGGAACGAGATTATCCCCTAGAGAGAGTCAGGAATTTTGGAATTATTGCTCACATTGATGCAGGTAAAACTACCGTCTCCGAGCGTATTCTCTACTACACAGGTTCGCAGCACAAAATAGGTGAAGTGCACGAAGGAGAAACCACGACTGACTGGATGGAACAAGAGCGTGAGAGAGGCATTACTATTACTGCCGCTGCTATCACATGCTTTTGGGGACCAACGTACCTATCTGCCGAAGAGAGGAACAAGAAAGAGAATAAATTGCGTTTCAATATTATTGACACACCTGGCCACATTGACTTCACTGTGGAGGTAAAGCGCTCACTTCGTGTGCTCGACGGAGCAGTAGTGGTTTTTGACGGAGTAGCGGGAGTAGAACCGCAATCTGAAACCAACTGGAGATATGCTGAAGAAGCGCAGGTGCCAAGAATCTGCTTCATAAATAAGCTGGATCGAACTGGTGCAAGCTTTGAGCGTTCATACAAATCAATCTTAGACAGACTTTCTAAAAAAGCTGTAAGAATGCAGATTCCAGTCGGTGAAGAAGACAAGCATGAAGGGGTCATAGACCTTCTTACGATGAAAATGTACAAGTTTGAAGGTGAACTTGGACGAGATGTGGTGGAACAAGATGTTCCCGCAGAGTACAAAGAGCAAGCGGAGAAATACCGACACGAATTGGTAGAGAGGATTGTGGAGAATGATGACGGACTGATGAGCGCGTATCTGGAAGGACGAGAGATTGCACTCCCTGCACTCAAAGAAACACTTCGCAAAGCTGTAATTGAAAACAAAGTTTTTCCTGTCTTTACCGGCTCAGCGCTTAAGAATAAAGGAGTGCAGTTGGTACTTAACGCTGTCGTAGACTACCTCCCTTCCCCTCTAGAAATCCCAGCGATTAAAGGTGTGGATCCTCGAAACGGTGAGGAAGTACTCAGGCATGCATCTGACGAAGAGCCGTTTTCAGCACTAGCTTTCAAACTCCAAGCAGACCCTTTCGTCGGACAGCTAACATTCTTCCGCGTATATTCAGGAACCATTGAATCAGGAACATATTTATACAACTCCACAACGGGCGATAAGGAACGTTTAGGTAGAATTGTCCGCCTTCAGGCCAATCAAAGAGAAGAAGTGAAAAAAGTCTATGCTGGAGAGATCGCTGCTGCTGTGGGACTTAAGAATGCCAAAACTTCTCACACTTTCTGCGATGAAGACAATCCTATTATCTTAGATCAGATTACATTCCCAGAGCCCGTGATATCTCTACGCATTGAACCTAAGACAAAAGCTGACCAAGAAAAAATGGGTATGGCTCTCAAGCGTCTTTCTGACGAAGACCCAACATTTAAGATTAAATCTGATTCAGACACTGGCGAGACGGTAATCATGGGAATGGGAGAACTTCACCTTGAAATTCTAGTTGACCGAATGAAAAGAGAGTTCAGTGTGGAAGCTAATGTTGGCAAGCCTCAAGTGGCATATAAAGAAACAATTACGGGTGAAGCAGAAGTGGAGAATAAATACATCAAGCAGACGGGAGGAAAGGGACAGTACGGTCACGTCAAAATCAAAATCAAACCGCTTCCAAAATATGACCCTGAAGAAAAGGTGCCCAAAAATGCTCACCGTGAGGAAGGATTTGAATTTATTGACGCTATAAAAGGAGGGGTTATTCCGCAAGAGTTTATTCCTGCTGTTGAAAAGGGAGTGAAGGAGGCCATGGAGAGAGGAATTGTCGCTGGATACAAGATGACAGATATCTCTTGCGAGCTAAACTTCGGTTCCTACCACGACGTGGACTCATCTGAAATTGCATACAAGATTGCCGCATCCCAAGCTTTCCAAGAAGCTGCCAAGAAGGCAAAGCCTGTTATTCTTGAGCCTATTATGAAAATTGAGGTGGTTGTGCCAGAGAAATTCATGGGAGATATTACAGGAAACCTGTCCGGAAAACGCGGGCAGATTGAAGGCATGGATGAAAGAGGCGAACTTCGAGTTATCAAAGCAAAAGTGCCTCTCGCAGAGATGTTTGGATACGTAACAAGTCTCCGCTCTATGACAGAAGGACGAGGCTCCTCAACAATGGAATTTGACCACTACGAAATCGTTCCTCAAAACGTCGCTCTGGAAATTATTGAGAATAGAAAATAAAAGAAAATACCAGCTTCGGCTGGCGTTTTCCTTTCGGAACTATTTAACTGTCATTTTTTCTCCGTCTGATGTTATTTTGATAGTACCTTCTTCTACTGTACTTAGAATCTTCATCCCAGCCTTTTGTAAACGTTCAATTACTTCAGCATGAGGATGGCCGTAGGAATTGTCTTTTCCAGCAGAAATAATAGCAAGTTCCGGAGCAACCGCGTTTATGAAGTTATCCCCGGTAGAAGTCTTAGAGCCGTGATGGCCCGCCTTAAGGACGTCGCATTTCATACCACTCCCGTAGTGCTTAACCAGATAGTCTTCAATTTTTGTCGGTGAATCTCCTGTTAAGAGAATGCAAGTGCTATCAAATACGTACTTAGCTACAATTGAAGCATCGTTTGTCTCCAAACCAGAGACGTCTCTGTCTGGAAACAAAATTTCTAAGTATGATCCATCTCCCATATCAACGATCATTCCCCTTCTCGCAAGGTACCCATTCACCTTTTTTCCCTTCAGACGTAATTTCAATTCATCATCAACTGAATTAGCCGACTCTACTCCCGGCTCTAGAAACGCGCCCACTCTATATCTTTCTACCACATCTGGAAGTCCTCCAATATGATCTTTGTCTGGGTGACTTTCAATTACCAAATCGATTGAACGATCCAAAAACGGCATTGTTTTGCTTAGCTCTTCCAACACTTTCTTATCTGGTCCGCCATCTATAAGAACTTGATTGCCATTTCTAGACTCAATATAAATGGCGTCACCTTGTCCGATATCTAGAAAAGATATTTGCACATAATCTTTTGGCTTAAGTTGCCAAACTGAGAGCCAAATGATGACGTTTAAAAGAGTGAGAGCTCCTAGCAGCCACTTTTTCCATTCTTTGAGATATTTGCTCACCACCGTATTATAGCTTTTATGCCGAAATAGTGATTCTGATATAATAACCACACTAAATTCTTATTAATAAACACCCTCTCATGCAAAAATTTGAAGAAATAAAATTTAATATTCCAGGACTTAAAGGAATATCTGAAAAAAGTATTGAGGAACACCTCAAACTCTATTCTGGATATGTGAAGAATGCCAATACGATCCTAGAAAAAATTGAGGAGTATAAGCAAGATTCAGAAACACACGCTTTTGCGCTCGGAGAACTCCAGAGAAGGTTCGCTTTTGAATTTGATGGAATGAGAAATCACGAATACTACTTTCGTTCACTTGAAGGTGGTACGACCGCTCTCACCACAAGCGGTCCTCTGATGGAGGAGATTACAAAAACATGGGGATCATTTGAATCATTTTTAAATACGTTTAAATCTATCGCTCTAACTCGTGGAATCGGCTGGGCAGTGCTCGGATATGATACTCACACAAAGAGACTTCTCACTCAGTGGGTAGATGAACAGCACCTAGGACAGCTTAATGGAGTTCAGTGGGTTCTTGCTCTAGATATGTGGGAACATTCTTTTGTATTTGATTATCAACCTTCAGGAAAAAAGCAGTATATTGAGGATTTCTTCGCAAATCTCAACTGGTCAGTGATTGAAAAGAATTTTGAGACAGCAAGTAAATAGGCTAGGCGACTCTTTTTTGACTGAATCTCAAAAATATGACACCAAAGAGGAGGTAGCAAATCCACATCAAAACCAAAGGGAAATATGGGATTGAGATTGCAGCAAAAGGAAAGCTGGAAAATATTTCTACGATTTTAAGTATGTAATTGAGTAAAATTTGAGAGACGATTGCAAAAGGAAATGCTAACCAATTTGAGACAAGACCTAAAGCTCCAGTAAGAAAGCCGAAAAACATTGCCAAGGGTACCGCGGGCAAGACTAGAAGGTTCGTTAATACAGATATGATTGATAACAGCCCCATCTTATAAAGAAGAAGTGGTAAAACAAAAATTTGTGTAGAAAGAGTGTCTGCAAGAATGTTCCTTATTCCCCATTTTTCTGTAACCCATGATAATTTTTCAATTACGACTGGAGAAATCCAGATGATAGCGATGGTCGCAAGAAAGGAGAGTTGAAATCCTGTATCAAATACAAGAACTTTTGGGTTCCAAATCACCATGGCAATAGCTGTGATGAGCAGAGCTCTTGCCACCACATAAGTCCGGCCTGTGCCCCGTGCTAAGAGGACGAGCATTGCCATAAGCCCAGCGCGTACCACAGATGGCGCTCCTCCGACCATAAGTACAAAAAAGAAAATCCCTAAAGCTTCAGATATTAAAATGACTTTTCTAGATAAAAAACGCACGCGAAAAAGCAGCCAATAGATTGCATCTACCACAAGAGTAATGTTGTATCCAGAAAGAACGACAATGTGAATAATTCCCGTAACACGGAACATTTCTTCAATATCTTTCCCCATGGAATCCTCAGTCCCCAAGAGAATGCCGCCTAAAAGTGATGATGCGGGCTCTGTGATGTGCTTCTCTATGGCATTCACAAACTTAGATTTAAAAGTGAGAAGTTTTGTTTTCAACCAATTGCCATAACCCGCATCTATAAGCTCCCCTCTTGCAAATGACATCGTAAAATATATGTCTTCTTTTGAAAGGTACTTCGCGTAATCAAAGACCTGCCCTCTGTCGTCTGTGAAACTTTTTGGTCTCTCAAGTCTGCCAGAAAACTTAAGTTTATCGCCATATTTAAACTCCGGATACACCTCTGCCCGAACTAAAATTTTCTCTTCCGCTGACTTCAATACATATTCTCTATAACTATTTTTATACTTCGGCTCCTCAACGATTATGCCCTCAAGAGTTACTGTCTGCCCTACATTTGAGATGAAATTTTCACTCGGGACATGACTATCTTTTATCTCAAACCGAAAGACTCCGAGAGAAAACGCCAAGACAGAGATACCAAAGAGAATGATGAGTCGTCTTTCGCTTTTTTCAATGAATGCTAACGAATAGACGAAGATAACGACAGACAACAAGACAAGAAACCAAGCAAAGGATAAATCAAAATTTATGATAGAAGAACTTAGCACTCCAAAAATAAAGGCTAGAGCAATTAACAAAAATGGATCTCTAGAGAACTTCGATGTTTGTGTGACTACATTTGAGAGAAACATTCTAAGACTCTCCTTGCTCATTTCATTTGCCCTTGAATTCTTTAATTATGACATTCTCATCTTCAAGTGAGGATGACTTTTTAAATCTAGTATTACTTACACCCTTAACTCTCTTCTCGCACTCTGCCCAAGTTTTATGAGTTTTTATCACTCCCTTCACCATACTCACGTAAGAATATGCTGGTAACTTAGAACTTCGAGCTTTTAGCTTCTGGCTTTTAGTTTTAAGGCCGGAAGTTACAGACAAATCTACTCTATAGCTACTGAGTGCGCCCGAATAGAGCTTTGGTTTCTCGTCGTCCGCAAATTCTGTCGCAATCACGTCGCATCTCTCGTTTGCTGGAATACCAGAGTGCCCTGGTAAAAGCTTCCATTCAATATTCATTTCCTTGCTTACTTTCAAATATTTCTGCCACAAATCTTTATTCAAAACTTCTTGTTTTGTCTTTGTTTTCCATTTGTTCTCTACCCAATTGTGCACCCATATCTTTGCGCCTTTTAAAACGTATGAAGAATCTGTAAACACAGCGGCCTTTAGCTGTGGACTGTTAGTCGTTAGCTTAGATACAGATTCGAGGGATTTAATTACCGCCGTCAGCTCCATCCGATTATTGGTCGTATGTTTATCTCTACCACCAAGCTCGTTTACGTTGCCATCAGTTACAACAATACTTCCCCATCCTCCAGGTCCTGGATTACCTCTCGCCGCTCCATCTGTAAAAATCTTTATCTGCATTGTGGAATTATACTATGTCAACCACGCGCAACCTTAGTTGAGGGTAATTGCGAAAATTTGATTTTTCCATTGTGGATATCAAATTTATAGGTTTCCCTTTCTCTGGAACATTTTTGAATTTTTCAGGTTTTGAAAAAAAGCATATGGCAGAAACTTCTTTGCCATTTTTATCCTTAAAGATAAGCTCTAAATGATTTTTTGTTTTGCCAAATTGTCTCACCTCATAAGGAACTATTGAATTAATCATGAAAAGAGGTTTTGAGTTCCCAACACCAAAAGGAGCAAGCTTTTCAATATGTCTATATGTATCAAAATTTATATCCTCAAGAGTGATCTGCGTGTCCACCCAATTCACAGAATCATGCGACATATCACATGATTCATTCTTTTTTAGGATCAATGAATCATAAGCATTGTTTAATTCTTCTTCTAAAGCATGTATTTTCTCATGTGAAACGGCAAATCCTCCAGCCATTTTGTGTCCTCCGAATTGCGTCAGCGCGCCTTTTGCCTCTTCCATTAAGTCAATTAAGCTTACTGACCCGTCTGATCGGCATGAACCCTTGAGAAGAGAATCTCCATTCCTGCCCCAAAGAAAAACCGGGCATGAATAATCATCCATGAGAGAATTAGCAGCGAGACCGAGTAGCGCGGGCTTCCAGAGAGGATTGCCCAACACTATTACTTTTGGCAGGGAGCCATTTACACTTTTCTCTTTGAGATGCTTCTTTATATCTTTCACGATTGAGGCGACAACACCCTTCCTTTCGTCATTTATTTTATTCAAATGATCACTGATCATATCCGCCTCCACTTCATCTTTGGTAAATAGGAGCTTGAAGGCATCCATTGGCTCTCCCATGCGAGAGGCGGCGTTGATTCTGGGGG
>MHVX01000016.1:6374-10248 GCA_001823875.1 Candidatus Zambryskibacteria bacterium RIFCSPHIGHO2_12_FULL_43_12b | reverse complement strand
GGGGGAAAGGGTGAATCCAATATCATCCTCAGTTACATCACGCTGATTTACTCTAAGCTTACGCCAGAGCTTTCTAAGTCCTGGGCGGGGAGATTTCCGCAAGACCTTGAGCCCATAATGAGCGAACACTCTATTCTCACCTGTGAGTGGCACCATGTCGGAGAGAGTAGCAATACCAACTAGATCTAAGAACCACTTTTCCTGTCCTTCTTTCAAACCAAATCGATTTTTGAGGAGAATAGCTTGAATGAGCTTGAAGACTACACCCGAACCACAAAGAATTTTTTCGGGATACTGACAACCTGCCTGCTTTGGATTGAGGATTGCATATGCATAGGGTGTAGTACCATTTGGCTCATGATGATCAGTGATGATTACATCAATTCCGTGTTCATTTGCTCGACTGATTTGATCAACATCTACTATTCCACAATCAACCGTAATCATTAAGTCCACTTCTCCTTTACCAAATCCGTCCACCGCGTCTAAATGAAGCCCGTACCCTTCATCATGTCGATGTGGAATGTAGTTTGTGACATTTCTATATCCAATTTTTTCAAAAAATTCTCTAAGTAGCACTCCTCCAGGAATACCGTCCGCATCATAATCACTGTATATCAGTATTTTTTCTTTTCTTTCAAGCGCTTCTATAATTCTTTCCACCGCCTTGCCCATATCTTTCATAAGATATGGATCATGGAGATGACCAATGTAATCCAGGCCAAAAAAATGCTGCGCTTTTATTGCCGTATCAATGCCCCTGTGAAAGAGAAGTTTTTGTACAAATGGGTGGTATGTGGCTAGTTCACTCGCTGAATCTGTTGATATCTCGGGTCGTAGACGGTACTCTTTTGCGATCATGGGAATCATTGTATCATGTGCATATATGCAAGATTCAAACTGCATTTTCTGTAAGATTGCGAACAAAGAAGTACCAGCTTATATAGTCTATGAAGACGAAGAGTTTATGGCCTTTTTAGACATTCACCCTCAAAGTCCAGGACATACGCAAATAATCCCCAAGACTCACTATAGATGGGTGTGGGACGTACCAAATACTGGAAAATATTTTGAAATTGCAACTAAGATAGCTCAGGCCCAGAGGAAAGCTTTTGGGACAGACTGGGTCTTATCAAGGATAATTGGAGACGAGGTTCCTCACGCTCACATCTGGGTATTTCCTACCAATGAAGTCGAGGGAGACAAGGCCGACCTGAAAGAAAACGCGGAGAAAGTTAGAAAAAATCTATAGGTCTACAATCCAAAGCTATTATTTAATGCCTCAATTCCAGGCAGAGTTTCGTTAGCCAAAAAATCTAACATTGCTCCGCCTCCAGTTGAAACGAAGGTAAATTCATCATTCAAATCTAGTTTGGCTATTGAAGCTACAGTATGTCCACCTCCCACTATGGAAGTATTGGAGGCCTCTGCAATACATTTTGCCAGTGTCTCTGTTCCATCTATAAATCCAGCTTCATAATTACCAAGCGGACCGTTCCACAGCACAAAGCGTGATTTCTTGACTATAGAACAGAGAGTATTGAGTGACTGCGGACCCACATCTACTGCCACATCTCCATCCCTCACCTCATCAATTTGTTTTATACTGACCTCATCGCCCTTTTTCACCACGACATCCGTCGGTAGAATTAACTTTGAATTCAGAAACTCCTTCACATCAACCTCCTTTGAGGACACAACAGAATGTCCCACATCCAAACCCTTAGCTTTTAGAAGATCATTTGCCAATGCGCCGCCAACAAACACCTGATCGGCTATTGAAAAGAATTTTTTTAAGATTGGGATTTTTGTCTCAAATTTTGTGCCACCTAAAACTAATAGAAAAGGGTGTTCTGGATTGAAGGCCCTTGAAATTTCTTTTATCTCCTCTTCAAGAAAAATTCCGGCAAAACTGGGTAAAAACTTAGGCACAGAAACAATAGAAGCATGCCTTCGGTGAGAAACCGCAAATGCCTCATTTACAAAGAAATCAGCAAATGAAGCCAAATGTTTAGCGAAATCAATGTTGTCGTCTTTCTCGCCATCGTAAAAACGCAGATTCTCCAGTAGGACAAGCGACTTTTCGTGAAATGCTTGCTTGAGATCTATCGGGATGTTTGGGTAATAATCATTAACAAACAAAACATCATAAAACTCCCTAAGGTACTTTGCAACAGGCACCAAGCTTGCTTGTCCTCTCTCCCCATCCATATGACTGGCCAATATAATGTTCGCCCCTTTCTCTCTTAAGTAATCTATAGTTGGAAATACTCTTTTAATACGAAAATCATCAGCCACTTTTCCATTCTCAATAGGTACATTAAAATCAACACGTAAAAAGACAGTCTTTCCATTCAAATCAGAAATTTCTCGGATTGATTTCATCCTCGTGCGTCAACCGCCTTTACAATCTCTCCAAAACCTTTTATATCTAGACTGGCATGCCCCACAAGAAATCCTGACACATTGCCATTCTGAATGAGCTCCAGAGCATTCTTCGCTTCGACAGAACCACCATAGATAATCTGCACTTTGTGAGCCAAGTCTCTTCCGCACATGCCTGAAAGAATTTTTCTTATAAAGATTGTCATTTCATGGAGCTTGTGAGAATTCACCGCTTCGTCAGAACTCTTTCCAATCGCCCAGACAGGCTCATATGCAATAACCACTTTTGCAAGACTTTCTCTCCCAATTCCCGCCAGCGATTTTCTAATTTGATCTTCTACCATGCGCAGATACGCGCCGTGATTATCCCTTTCCAGCTCGCCAATGCAGAGCACGGGAATGAGTGACTGCTTGAGGACGGACTTTATTTTTTTAGAGATTATCTCATCTGTCTCTCCGAGAAATCTTCTTTCAGAATGGCCCACAATCACATATGTAACGTTGAGGTTGGCAAGCTGAACTGCGCTAATCTCCCCAGTGAAAGCTCCCTTGTCAGCCCATGCCACATTCTGCGCGCCCAAAAGGACCTTCTTTGATGGCTTACAAAATGCCAAATACACGGAGGGAGGAGCTATCACCACTGAAGCTCGTGCGACTGTGCTGGCTTTTTTCTTTGTTGCCTGAAAAAGCGCCCTTGCCTCTTTTAGAGTTGCGGGATTCATTTTCCAGTTGGCAATAATTAGTCTTTTGGCCATATCCTCAGGTCGTGAAGTGTAAATTCAGAATATTCGATATTATATCACCCTTTGAAACTTGGACTTCAAAGCTATCTCACTTCCTCCCAAGAGAGAATCTCATATTGGTCAGACGTAAGAGGAAAAGAAGGAGGGGGTCCATAAAGAAGATTGGCATCATAGATAATATTGCGGGTTGTATAGCCATTACCGTCCGTGTAAGCAAACCCATATCTGATCGCTGTTGCAATCATGCCATAGAGGGTAATCGAGCTTCTGCTGTGATATGGAGAGCATCTATTCTGCCCTCCTCCAGGCGGACGGTAATAGAATCTTCCAACTCTTCCATTTTGCGCGACTAGAGCTGCGTCGATCCGCAAATCTGTATCTGATACCATGCCTACATGAACGTGACCCTGAGAGATTAGAGCTACAACATCAGTTCCGTCATAATTTGTATAAAGCAAATCATTATTAACAACTACATTTGGTCGGTTTGAAGGATTGTCTGGAAATCGCCCTGAAGCGATCGTGACACGCGTGGAATTAACCGAGCCTTCCACCCACACATTGTCTTCAACAAAAATTAGACCATTTGCGGGGATAGAGTAGTTTGCCAAGAAAGTTTTATTGCCAATACTCCACGTTCCCCATCCCGTCTGGCCGGCATAATTCGTGCAATAAGAAGGAGGGCTCGACTGGGAAGTTACTCTGTATAGGTCAAAGGTATCGTCTGTCTTCAATATTATTTGATA
>MHVX01000016.1:0-6350 GCA_001823875.1 Candidatus Zambryskibacteria bacterium RIFCSPHIGHO2_12_FULL_43_12b | reverse complement strand
GTATTTGGCGGAGCCTCCAGAGGACGGAAGGAGCTATTTGTCCCAGAACTTGGCGGAATATTGACGTGAGTATGCACTCCGAATTCCACCGCTCCACTGTGATCAGGGTCGTCATACGATCCAAGCGCGCTTGTAACAGAATTGTGCGCCAGACCATCAAATCTAATACCGTAATTTGAATGGATGGGCCCAAAAACTTCTGTCCCTTCTCCAAATCTCATATTGTCATTTGCCACAACAGCATATTTCGCCAATGATGGTATGGCCATTTCCACTCTGAGCTTTCTTTGCACATTTGAGTTTGCTGGCAGACCTGTGGATTCAATAATTACTTTTGTTGAGCCGACAATAGGCGGGGTTATAGAGAGACTGTATTGACCTGCAACATTACCCTCTTTATCTAATGCATCATGCACATAAGGTCCTGGGATACCTGTCCCATCTTGATAGTCTGTAGAAGCATGGGCCAAATGCCACCTATAGTAGTCAATTCCGGCCTCTGCCAGCTGGATAGCTTTTTCTCGTTCAACGGATTGCCTTGAAGCTTTGATGTTTACGCCAGCCCAACCCAGAAGCGCTCCTATGACAAAGACGGCAATAGTGGAGAAAACGATAACTTGAACTAGTACTTGTCCTTTTTGTAAATTTTTCGTTGTCACTGGTTTGATTTTAGATTCCGCAACATCCCTTGAGAAGTGATTGTAATCGCTCCTGGCGGACGATTTGCATCTTTGTCAACTATAACTGTAATTCTTACCAAACGCACAGACAGCACATTCACAGGTTGTGAAAGTGGAGTGGTGGTACCGGTGTAATTTTCATCAAAATACTCAAAAATTGGCGTGGAAGTTCCGTTTATAATATTTCTTATCATTACCTCGACGTTTTCATTGGCACTATTATAAACAAGTGGATTGCCAGAAGGTTTCAACACGCCTCTGCGTAATTCATTGCCTACAGTGAAATACCTGATCCTCTCTTTATAACTATCAGAGTCAATGTTGCTGTAAATAGTGAGAGTGGAAGTTCCCGCTTGGGCCAAAGGGAATGCGCCGAGGCTTGATGGAGATGCCTCTCGAAGCTCTGAAATTACTGTGCGCAGTATTTTTCTTCCTTCAAGTTGGGCGCTTAGATTGTTTTGAACTCCAGTATTGATGGAGAAGAGGTCTGTTTGGAAATTAGCTATAGCAAACCCAATCGCGACCATAATGCCGACAGATATCAGAACCTCAACTAAAGTGAAACCTCTATGATTTTGTGGAAGTTCGTCGTTTATCATGGAGCCAAGATTACTTCCTGTTGTTGCCAATTGGAAGAAACATTAACAGGGACAATCTGTGTTGCGTACCCTGCTTTTGACAGAGTAAGTGTGTATGAACCTGAAGCCAGTCCGCTAAATATTACTTGTCCGGGCGGGATGCATGAAGATGTGAAAGTAAAGGAAACATCGGCAATATTGGGCGAAAAAGTGGTGCTGGCAGTGTTCAGAAACACCTTGTATCTAAGATACCTATCTCCGTTATGAACATTACTGATGTTCTGATTGGACACATCATAGAATGATCCGCCTGTACCATCTGGACCAAGATAAGACCAAGTTGTCGTAGCGTCATTTGTCGGAGCAGTAGACACTTGAAAAAGCACATTATCGCTCCCTGTCTCTACAGGCTGAGCGGTAGGGACCCAAACAAGCGAGTTCCAATTTGAAGTTGTGCCAGTGTCAAAAGTGGAAGAAGTAAGTGTTCCGCTCACTGCATACTGACCGAAAGTGTTCGCAAGCTTTATCTCTCCGGCAGGGTTGCTTGTGCCTATATTTCCATCTGAAGTGAGATACTGTGTTTCGTTTACAAAATTGTTCTGTCCTCCACCCCCTGACCAATCACTTTGCCCCAAGAAACCTAAACCCGTAGTCAAGGTTTCATCAATGCCATTTCCAGACAAATTTACCTGCACTCCCGAGAGTGGCAAGCTTGTTGCACTGTCTTTGACTGTAACCAGAAGGTGTTTTGGATTGGCTACAGTAAGAATGAGATCTATATTTTGAACAGCTCCCGGTAAAATTGAAACCGGCAAAAGAGGATTCACTCCCGCTAAGTAGTGGGTTGTGCTGTTTAGAGCAAGGTTATAAGTGTCCCATTCAAGATTGGAAACCGTCTTCTGACCCGACGAATCTGTGGTAAATGTTTGGTCAAATTTGTAAACATCTGGATTAGTTCCGATGAGCTTACTTCCCACCATATCAAACGAAATCGATGGGACAACTGAACAATTATCAGTAATAGTTGAAACGCGCGCGGTGCTTATCTGGTCAATTACAAATGAAATCTGAGTTACCTGCTGAAGAGCCACGGTTGCGTGCGGTTTTGAAGGGTTGGGATTCTCTAGAGTCGCATCCTCCGTCATATCTGTCGTATAACCTGTCTTGCTTATGGTGATTTTATACGCATTCGCTCCTGGCGGAGCATCAACAATCTGGAGCATTCCATTGTTATCTGTAACGTCATCAATAGTAATTGTCGTAGTAGCTTGACTGTTAACTATATGAACATTCGCTCCGGAAACCGGCTCTCCATTGCCATTAAAAACTCTGACAAAAAGAGCTCCATTCGTTGAGGCGGTTTCCAAATTTTTGGGAGCAACTCTCCCTACCACAGAAAACTCTGGAAAATTCTTGCAATTTGGACAAGAAAGAGACAGTTCAACAAGTTTATAATCTGCTGGAGAAAGATCGTTGGGAGTCCCTCCAATAGTTCCGTCAAACAGGTCATCAATGTTGCGAATGGTTCTCGTAAGTTCAAAAGTGCCGTTATCCCTCACAAATGTCTCACTTTGAGCTAATACTCCTGAAGGCAATCCTCCGGAGATGCCCACTTGGGAGTAAGAGAGATTCCTAATGAGTTCAAACTGTTCATTGACAAGATCAGTTGCAGTAACCTTCACTCTTGCCGCCGAGACCAGTGAGATAAGACTGGTGTAGCTCTGATAGACAGATACCGCAATCAGAGCAAACACCGCCGAACCTATAATAAGTTCTACCAGAGAGAACCCTCCGTGTTTATCTAAATGAGTGCGTGCTTTAAGCATTTTGCGTACTTTAAACAATAGTATGGTTTGAAAAGGAACCTGCTATATCGCATCCACAAGCGAATATGTCGGCGCAAGCATTGCAATCGCAAAGAACCCAACAGCAATACCCATAATGACCATGAGAAACGGTTCAATAAGCGTGGACATGTCTTTTGTTTTTTGGTCCACCTCATCCTCATAAAAAGTGGCTACCCCCAAGAGCATATCCGCCATCTTGCCTGTCTCCTCTCCCACGCTCATCATCTCACCCACGAATATTGGATAGAGCTTTTCATTCTGAATGAATATTTCTGAAATTGGATCTCCCTTTTGTATGCTTGCCTGCGCTTTCTTGAGAACCTCCCTATACAAACTATTTTGCATAACTTCCTCAGTCACTCCAAGCGCAAGCACAACATCCACACCAGAAGTGAGAAGTGACGACAGCGTACGCGCCGTACGCGCCGCATTTATTTCCTTAACAATTGTCCCTATTAAGGGGAAGTGTATTGCCACGTGGTCAAAGAATACTTTTCCAGGCTTGCTTCGTCCGAGAGCCACAAAGCCAGATATGATGGCCAACATTCCAACAATAGTAAGTAGGTAGTGGGCCCTCAAAAAATCCGACATCCCAATAATAATTCTTGTCACAAATGGCAATTCAATATTGAGTCCTTTAAACGTCGTCGTGAGGGTAGGAACCATGTAAATTAGCATTAAAATGCCGATCGCTACCATAATGCAGACAATCACGGCTGGATACATAAGGGCGCCTCTCACCTTCTTCGTCAACGTATAGGCCTTTTCCATTTGGAGCGATACTACTTTTAGCGACCCAGCCAGGTTTCCACTTTCTTCACCAGCTTTGACCATTGACACAAAGAGGGTGGAGAAGGTGTCAGGTTTCTTTCTCATTGAATCGGAAAGAGAGAGACCCTTGCTGATGTCGTCATTGAGTTCGTCAAGAACCATCTTCAATTTTTTATTCTTCGTCTGCTTCTCCATAACAGCCAAGGCTCTTGTTACAGAAAGACCAGCCTCAATCATAGCCGCGAGATTCCGAGCGAATATGATTTTCTCGTGCGCCTTAACCTTGCTCATGGAGGTGTTGAGCTTAGTTAAGGCGGTTACGATCCGCGAACGGACTTCGTTTACATAAATAATTTTGCTCCCGTCTTCTTTTATTTTCTTGTAAACGGCAAACCTATCTGGAGCGTCAAGCGTACCATCATAGGCATTACCGTCTTTATTTATTGCTTTGTACTTAAAAAGCGCCATTTTATTCTGCTGACGAAACTACACGCAGTACCTCTTCTACTGTCGTTATGCCTTGCACCGCCTTGAATACCCCATCTTCAAGCATTGTAAGCATTCCCTCTTTCTTGGCTTGCTCCTCAATAACCTCTGTGGGCACTCCTTTCATAATCAAATCCTTTATTGAATTGGTTACTCGCAATACTTCATGGATGCCGACCCTGCTCTTGTATCCATCCTCACTGTCTGGACTAGGTTTTGGTCGATACATTACCATATCATCCCACTTAGCATTCTTATCCACTATCTTTTCGTCTTTAAGCGACTTCATCACTCTCTCTAAATCAACTATTTTTTCCAGCTGTCCTATTTCCTCCTTGGTGAGAGTGTACTTTTCCTTTGTGTCAGCAAGACGCCTAATGAGTCTCTGCGCTATAATCACGGAGATTGTGGATGTCAGAAGAAATGGTTCAATTTTCATATCCAAAAGTCGAGCAATAGTGCCTGCCGCAGAGTTGGTGTGCAAAGTTGAGAGCACCAAATGGCCTGTGAGGGCCGCGTTTATTGCAAGCGAAGCAGTCTCGGTATCTCGAATTTCTCCCACCATAATCACATCTGGATCTTGTCGCACAAGCGTACGGAGTCCTGTGGCAAAGGTGAATCCGATTTCTGGTTTTACTTGAGTTTGATTTATTCTCTTCATCTGATATTCAATCGGATCCTCAATGGTGGAGATGTTTATGTCGGGAGTATTTAGAATATCTAACATCGTATAAAGAGTTGTCGTCTTTCCTGAGCCAGTAGGACCGGTTGTTAGGATCATCCCTGTTGAAAGCTTTGTTGCGCGATGCAATATCTCAAGTCCGTCTCCGTGAAAACCAAGCACCTCCAAAGTAAAGCCGGAGACATTATCACGCAATAGCCTCATAACAGTTTTTTCTCCGTAATAGACGGGCAAAGTTGACACACGAAAAGAAACTTTTTCATTGTTCATGTCAATTTTGAAGCGTCCATCTTGAGGAATGCGTTTTTCATCCAATTTTAAATTAGCAAGCACTTTAATACGCGCTGTAATGCCTCCGGCAACATTTTTTGGCAACACCATTGCGTCATGGAGGAGCCCGTCAATACGGTAACGAACCAAAACTTGCGTTTCCATCGGCTCAATATGAATATCTGATGCGTCTTGTATGATTGCGTGTTTTAAAAGAGTATCCACTATCCGAACGACAGGAACGTCTTCGGCCAGCTTTTTCAAATCGTCCTCAGAAACCTCTTCATCTCCTGTCTTATCGGATATTGCTTTGAGCGTGTTGGCCTCTTTCTGAATAATATCTCCGAACTCCGCCTTAAGACTCTTTTGATAAGAGAGTAGCGCGCTCTTGACTGACTCCGTGTCGGTAAGTCGAGGCAGAATTTTAAATCCCGTCTTTTTGCGTATGAAATCAATTGCCGCTAAATCCTCAGTATCAAGCATCGCCACTTCCAAACTATCCTTACCCTTACGAAAGGCGACAATATTATGATTGCGGGCAATAGGTTCAGGGATGAGGGAAAGTATCTCAAAATCTACATGCTGACCCTTCAAATCCACAAAAGGAATACCGAGGATATAGGCTTGCATTCGGCGCAAATCATCTTCCGTAATTGAACCCTTCTTAACTAAAATTTTACCGATGGAAATGCCGGATTCCGTTGATTCTTTTTCAGCTTTTGCAAAATCAGCTCGAGACACGAGCCCCGAGTCAAGTATAAATTCTTTAAGTTGCTTTTCTTCAATGTGCATTTACCCCGTCAAGTAATTTGTAAAGAACCTTGGATGGACTTGCCTATTATGATATTAACGCTAACTTTCTATTATAACTCGGCTACCGTTACTTGATGGGGTGTCCCCGTCAAATATTAGATAATGAATCATGAACGAAAACGATAATACTATTATACACTGCATTCAAAAGAAAAATTTCCTGCAAAGGGAATTTTTTGTTAACACCACCGGCTTTAGCCGGTACCTTTTGGTTAAAATCCGA
>MHVX01000015.1:36725-47969 GCA_001823875.1 Candidatus Zambryskibacteria bacterium RIFCSPHIGHO2_12_FULL_43_12b | reverse complement strand
AGAAAGGATAGGTGTTTTGAATAGATGGTCCGTAGAGAAGCGCTTTTGCTTCTCTACGGACTTTTTTTCGGAACACAACCGTACTTGACAGAAATACACACTTAGGTATATAATAGGGATGTTAAGTAAGAAGTTCGCCCGAAAGGCGGACTAATATTTTTAATAAAAACCATTATGTTTGACCTCAAAGTAATAAATTCCGTTCTTGAACAGCTTCAAGAGGAACGCGGAATTCCAAAAGAAAAAATCATAGACGCCATTGAACAGGCGCTTGCAACTGCCTATAACAAAGAGTACGGCAAACGCGGCCGTATTGTCCGGGCAAAGTTTGACCTTAATACCGGCAAGACCGACTACTTTCAAGTGAAGATTGCGGTTGATAATACGCGCGTAATTATGGAATCGGAAGGAGAAGAGGAGGATTTTGTGCGCGCCGAAGGTGATGAAAGACCTTTCTTTAATCCGGAAAAACATATTCTCATTGAAGACGCGCGGAAAATAAAGAGGGGCGCGGAGCTAGATGAAGAAATTATTTTCCCGCTTGAAAATAAAACAGACTTTGGGCGTATTGCTTCGCAAACAGCCAAACAAGTAATCATGCAAAAAATTCGCGAGGCGGAAAAGGTCTCTGTTATGGGCGAATACGGCACAAGAGAGGGTGAAATCGTGACCGGTACAGTGCAAAGACTAGAGCGAGGAAATATTTTTGTAGATATGGGAAGAGCCACTGGACTTCTCGCATATGAGGAGCAGATCCCGGGAGAGCGCTATAGCCAGGGCGAGCGAGTGCGAGCGTACCTTTATCGCGTGGAAGAAAGTCCTCGCGGCGTATTCCTGCGCCTTTCTCGTTCACACCCAAGATTTCTTGAGAAACTTTTTGAGCAGGAAACTCCGGAAATAGCCAATGGCGTCGTGGAAATCAAGGCTGTAGCCCGTGAAGCAGGCCACCGCTCTAAAGTAGCGGCATATTCAAAAGATGACCACGTGGACCCTGTGGGTTCTATGGTGGGCCAACGAGGAGTCAGGGTCTCTACAGTTATGAGCGAACTTGGAGGAGAGAAAATAGATATTATTGAATGGTCAGCGGATCCGAAGAGATTTATTGAAGACGCTCTTTCCCCTGCCAAAGTAATGTCTGTGGAAATAAACGAAGAAGAAAAGCAGGCAAAGGTTACCGTCTCCGAGGACCAGCAGTCCCTTGCTATCGGCCGAGGAGGACAAAATGTAAGGCTGGCAGCAAAGCTAACGGGTTGGAAAATTGATATTCAGTCTGTGGCGGGGACGGCAGTGGCCGAAGCAACTCCCGAAAGCGGAGATAAACTTCCTAAATCTGTTGCCATAAGCGAGGAGGTTACAGCAAATGTGCCTCCGCCTATTGAATAATTTCTCGCATAAATCAAATTAAAAGTTATAATAGTACTAACATGCATTATTGGCACGATATAGAACCTGGCACGCCTGAAGAAATCAACGTCATTGTTGAAATAGCCAAGGGTTCAAAAAACAAATACGAAATAGACAAGAAGACCGGTCTTATAGCTCTTGACCGAGTGGCTCATACCGCACAAGACTTCCCTTTTGACTATGGATTCGTGCCTCAAACACTTTGGCATGACAATGACCCGGTAGACGTAGTGATACTTTCCACGCACGCCTTCTCCCCTGGAGTGCTCGTACGAGTCAGGCCAGTAGCTATCATGAACATGATTGACTCCGGAGAAAAAGACGACAAAATCATTTCTGTTCCCACAGAGGATCCAAGATGGAAAGAGGTGAAAGATTTGGAAGATATAAACAAACACACCCTCAAGGAGATTGAGCATTTCTACAGCACATACAAAAAACTACAGGATAAAGAGGTTAGTGTAACAGGTTTCAAAGGAGCCAAGGAAGCCAAAGAATGTTTCAATCAGGGTATCGCCCTCTATAAAGAGAAATTTTCCAAGTAGGAGCAATCTCAAACAGTTTCATAATGCTATAATAGTCATGTAATTGATTGTTTTGTTGCGCGTCTATAAAAAGTGTGAGATTTAGTAGTTAGTCAATTATTATGTCAAATTCAAGAAACACATTGATAGGAAGTCTGCTTATTGCTTCATTTGTGCTGGCTCCGTCTATCTCTTATGCGAGAGAGAACGAACCAAATGACGACTCGTCAATCAGATTGCAGGCGCAAGCGCAGATCAACATTAACTCGACGAAAAGTACCACTTCAAGCACGACTTTAAAACAAAGGCTGGAAGACAGGAGAGAAGATAGAATCGAAAAATTGCAAGGCGAAGTTGACGACAGATTAAGCAAACTTCGAGAGGATATTGAGAAGCGAATACAAAACCACGCGGAATGGATGATAAAGAGATTTAATGCCGCGGTTGAACGCCTGGAAAAACTAACCGCGCGCATTGAAACCAGAATCGCTAAACTCAAATCTGAAGGTAAAAATACAGCTGAGGCAGAGAAATTTGTTGTTGAAGCTAAAATTCAAATCGGAGAAGCGGTCGCTGGCATAGCTAAAATTGAAGTCGCTTTTGAAACGGCATTGAGCGCAGACAGCCTCAAGGGGTCATTTGAGGAAGTACGCAGTCTTGCCGATTCCATCAGAGATGACCTCAAGGCGGCACACAGAGCTCTTATGAGCACTCTCCCTATAATTAAGGGACTTTCCACATCTTCAAACGTGAACGCAAGCACAAGCGTGCAAACTGTGCAATAATTAGAACCTAGCAAGATAAGAAATATTATGGAACCACAAAGCGCAAGCCAAATGCCTCAATCATCGCAAATGCCAACTGAAAAATCGGTTGGACCGGCAATCGGAATAATTATTATCATCATAATAATTGTCCTGGGAGGTCTCTATTTCTGGGGACAGCGTGTAAACGACTCTTCAGATTCAAGCAGTCTGCAAACACAAGACGAATCTATTACTCCGGGAGCTGACATAAACCAGCTGCAAAGCCAGAGCTCTTCTGACAATGTCAGTTCCATTGAAGCAGACCTAAACGCAACAAATCTGGACAGTCTGGGCACGGAAGTTAATTCCATAGACGCGGAAGTGCAAGCTCAGTAAACAAGAACAAAATGTACGGCACCTAGAGCACCACTCGCATTTGCGAGTGGTGCTCGGTTGCTTTATGCTCATTTTTCCCATAAAATCTCGTGATGAAAAAAACGCCACCTGTGGAAATAAAAAAACTTCCAAACTCTGAGATAGAAATTCGTGGAGAAATTGAAAGCAATTTTCTTGATACTGCATTTGAAACAACCCTGGAAAGAAAGCTAAAAGACGTGGAAATGCCGGGATTTAGGAAAGGAAAAGCTCCAAAAGAGCTGGTGTTAAAACAATTCGGTGAAGCGTATTTTCTTGAAGAAGCTGCAAACCTCGCCCTAAGCGAAGCATACCCAAAAATCGTTGAAGAAAACAAATTGCGAGTGATTGGAAATCCACACATTACTTTGACAAAACTCGCGCGAGGAAATCCTCTTGGTTTTATCATCGTAACAGCGACAGTGCCTGAAATTAAATTGCCAGACTATAAAAAACTGGCAAAAGAAGCAATGAGCACAGCTGAAGACACGGCTGTTACCGAGGAAGAAGTAGAAAATGTCTTGCTTGAAATCCGCAAAAACTATACGCACATGGAAATGCACAAGAGCGGAGAACTTAAAGATCACAACCACCCCCCAGTTCTAGAAAAGGATTTGCCAGAGCTCACTGACGAGCTTGCGAAAAAAATTGGAGATTTCGCATCTGTCTCTGATATGAGGGTTAAGGTAAAAGAGAATATGAAACAGGAAAAAGAGAGGAAAGCGAAAGAAAAAAAGAGGGCGGATGCGATTGAAAAGATAATGGGAAAAACCGACTGTGAAATTCCAAATATTTTAATCGAACATGAGCTTGAGGGAATGCTTGCTCAGTTTGAAGGAGATGTTACGCGCGCGGGCGGGACAATGGAAGGATACCTTCAGACGATAAAGAAAACCTCCGAGGATTTGAAAAAAGAATGGCGTGAAACTGCCGCCAAAAAAGCTAAAGCTCAACTTGTAATGTCAAAAATTGCTGTAGAAGAAAAAATTGTCCCTGATGGAGAGGAGGTGCGAAAGGAGACGGAAAAAATACTCACAATATATCCAGATGCAGATATCGTGCGCGCTCGGAGCTACGTAGCCATGATGCTTACAAATGAAAAAGTATTCACGTTCCTTGAAAGTCTAGCTTAGAAGTAAGAGTGTTGAGACAGCTAAGGCTGCGGTCTCAGCGCGTAAAATAGTATTGCCTAAGGAATAAACTTTTATTTTGTTCTGTTTGAAAGCAAAGATTTCTTTGTCACTCCAGCCGCCTTCGGGACCTATGAAAGCGCCAAGTGGAGAATAATTTTGTGCGTGTTCAATTGTAAAAACATCTCCCGTGGGATGGAATGCAAAACACGGATACTCTTGCCTCAAGGTGTCCTCAAATTTTATTGGCTCTGTTATCACAGGCCGAATTGCCTTACCAGACTGCTCACTCGCTTCTAAGATTATTTTTTCCAAACGTTCAATATTTAGTGATTTCTTTTCGCTTCTGTCCGAAATGATGGGAACAAACTTGCTAACACCAAGCTCTGTCCCCTTCTCCACTATCCATTCAAACTTGTCCTTTTTTATGATTGAAACAAAGAGATGTAGCTCTCGAGAAGGAATATTCGGGCTTCCCCTTTTAGAAACTATTGAAAAAGTAACGGCACTCGGATGAAATTCGTTTATCATGGCACGATATTCAAAACCCGAATTATCAAGGAGGATAACCTGTCCTCCCACTGTGAAACGAAATACATGCCGTAATTGATGAGTCAGAGACGAATCTTTGACAATAACAGTATCACTGTCCCCTATTTGCTCAGGAACGAAGAAACGATGAAGTCGCATGCCTCTATACTAAGGAGAAATGAATAAAAAGCAAAAAATTTGCAAAATGAGAAGTTTCAGGTATCCTACTAGCATTCATTCTTTGAGGGTTTTAAAGTCTTTTACTCCCTAAAATAAATCATATGTTAATTCCAACCGTAATTGAAAAGAGTCAGTTTGGAGAAAGGGCGTATGACATATACTCCCGCCTTTTAAATGACCGCATTATCTTTCTGGGCGGTCCTATTGATGACCATATTGCCAACCTTGTCATTGCTCAACTCCTTTTTCTAGACTCACAAGATACGAAAAAAGATATTCACCTTTATATCAATTCTCCCGGTGGAGTAATCACCTCGGGACTTGCGATTTTGGACACCATGAATCACATCAAGTCCCCTGTGGCAACTGTGTGTGTGGGAATGGCCGCATCAATGGCGGCTGTGATTCTCTCTGCAGGACAAAAAGGGAAACGTTTTGCGTTACCAAATGCTGAAATCATGATCCATCAGCCTCTTGGCGGCGCAGAAGGACAGGCGACTGACATTGAGATAGCGGCACGCAGAATCATAAAGAACCGTGAGACCACAAATAAAATACTCTCCAAAAACACAGGCCAACCTTTATCAAGAATAGAGAAAGATGTGGACCGAGACTTCTTTATGGACGCGGACGAAGCTGTCAAATATGGAATTATTGACAAGGTGTATAAGAGCTAACAACAATCTGCCGGCAGGCAGAGCCCTAGGAGACGCTAAAACCCCGCCTTTGGCGGGGTTTTAGCTAAGCTTTACAAAATCTCCTTATTCTTATATCGTGAAGGTGTTCACTTATTTAAATTTAATTGAAACCGACTAGAGATCTTCCCCGCACGTCTGTCCCCGCCCGCACGATTGCATCCCTTTAAAACGAGAACTTATGAAGAAAGTGTTTTCATTAGACGTTGGGCAAGAACTCATAGGAGGCTTTTAGCGCCATGTCATTAAAAATAATATTGCTCTTGCTAGCGCTCGCAGCGTCCGCAGGTATTGCGTTTGGTTATTTTCTTCGCTGGATAATTTCATTGGGCCGTAAAGGTTCAATGGAACTTGATATCAAGCAGATGATGCTTGAAGCAAAGGAGGAGGCAACCAGAATCGTAAGTGAAGCGGAGGCGAAGGCTGAAGAAACTTTGAAGGTAGCAAGAACAGAAATAAAGGAGAGAGAGGAAAAAATAGAAAAGACGGAGGAACGCTTGATAAAGAAAGAGGACCTCTTGGACAATAGACAAGCAGACATAGACAAGGAAGCAGAGGTTTTGAAAAACAAGATCGCGGAAGTAAGATCCCTTAAAGATAGAGCTGACAGTCTCATTGCGGAAAGAGAAACGACTCTTGAAAGAGTGTCTGGACTTTCTAAAGATGAAGCAAAGAGCGAGCTCCTGGGTCAGATTGAAAAACAATCAGAAGAGGAAGTTCTTACCCGAATTCAGAAATTTGAGCGTATGGGTGAGGAACAAATTGAGGAGAAAGCTAAACAACTCTTAGCTACTACGATTCAGCGTCTTGCTTCGGCAGTTCCTTCAGAAATAATGACAACTACCGTTACTATTCCGTCTGATGAAGTAAAGGGCAAAATCATAGGCAAGGAGGGCAGGAATATTAAGGCTTTTGAAAGGGCTACAGGAGTGGAGGTAATTGTGGATGATACCCCGGGTTCTATTACCTTATCGTCATTTGACCCCGTGAGAAGACAGATCGCTCGGGTGGCACTTGAGGGTCTAATTTTGGATGGGAGGATTCAGCCTGCAAAAATTGAAGAATCAGTAGAAAAGGCAAAGCAAGAAATCAACAAGATTATTAAGGAAAAAGGAGAGGAAGCTGTGTATGAATGTGGGGTTTACAATCTTGATCCTCGCATTATTGCCATTCTTGGAAGACTTCATTTCCGGACAAGCTATGGCCAAAATGTACTGCAACACTCAGTAGAGATGGCGCATATTGCCCGAATGCTTGCCGAAGAACTTGGAGCAAATGTTACAACGGCAAAAACGGCGGCTCTACTCCACGATATAGGGAAAGCGGTAGACCATGAAGTAGCCGGCACTCACGTAGAAATTGGAAGGAGAATACTCCAGAAATTTGGCGCGGGGGAGGATATTGTCAAAGCTATGCAGGCTCATCATGGCGAATACCCATATGAGACGATTGAATCTGTAATCGTGCAGACGGCGGACGCTATATCAGGCGGAAGGCCGGGGGCAAGAAGAGACACTGTGGAAAATTATCTCAAACGCCTAAAGGAATTGGAGGCAATTGCCACTGGATTTAAGGGCGTAGAGAAATCATATGCAATACAAGCGGGCCGAGAAATCCGAGTGTTTGTAAATCCAGCAGAAATGACTGATTTGGAAGCTAAAAAGCTTGCCAGAGATATTGCAAATCAAGTTGAAAAGGAACTTAAATATCCTGGAGAAATCAAAGTCACTGTAATAAGGGAAACGCGAGTGATGGAATTTGCAAGATAAGTAATCTTGTATTCTAATTTTGTTCAAAATATGGCTCTATTGCGTAAAGTATCCCTTCTTATATAATAGTCGGGTACTCTATTGCTAGCAGGCTATGCTAGTTGAGATGATGAAAAGAGGTTATTGGATAACAATTCTATAATATGAACAAAGCAAGCATCGTAGAAGCAGTTCACGGAAAGCTAGGCGGAACAAAAGTCCAGGCCGAGCAAGCTGTTGAGACTGTGATTGAGACAATTGTCAGCACGCTCAAGGCAGGAGGCGAAGTTTCAATAGCAGGGTTGGGTATTTTCTCTACAAAGACTCGCGCAGCTAGACAGGCTCGCAACCCTCGCACAGGCGCGACCATTCAGGTTGCCGCTATGAGAGTGCCGAAGTTCAGAGCAGCAAAGGCTCTAAAAGATGCAGTGAAATAAAGGTTTCAGGTAATAGCTTCAAGGCGTCAGCTTAAAGCACCAAAAAACCGCCCATGGCGGTTTTTTGGTGCAAATAAAGCAGTTTATTTGTGCGGCTAGGGAGAATCGAACTCCCGTCTCGTCCTTGGCAAGGACGCATTCTACCACTAAACCATAGCCGCATTGTTTAATTTTAACTAAAAAATACTAACAAAATAAGCCATCTCAAGCAATTTATTGTGTTGGAGTCGTAAGTAATTCTTGATTATCACCCTTCTCAATTCTATTCCACCTCTCAAACCCACACTTGATACATCTCTGCCTAATGCCTAATTCCTTATTCTTAATTCTCGTATCTATTGGCTCCATCATCCCTGAGCACGCCTCTGCCCTATCCCCCGGGTCAATATCTACGTGTTTACTCCAAAGGCAAACCGGGCAATGATTGGTGTAACCATTTCCTACAACTGTCTCACCACAATGCTCACAAATAAAATTTTCTTTGGTCCTTTTGAATGTCATGATTAGCTGATTTATATCTGATATGCTACGATAATTCAACTTTTCGGGGCGTAGTACACCGGTAGTATACGCGATTCGGGTTCGCGAGAACCGAGTTCGATTCTCGGCGCCCCGACCGAAGGGCGGGGCGTAGTATATCGGTAGTATGCATGCTTTGGGAGCATGAGGGCCGAGTTCGATTCTCGGCGCCCCGACACATTTTAGCGGGCTGTAGTATAACGGCAGTATTTGCTCATGGGGTGGGTAAGGCCCGGGTTCAATTCCCGGCAGCCCGAACTTCAAATTGCGAATACCTATAGGACAATGTCCTTCAAATGCTGTACTTTGGTTCTAATCTTAGTCTGATCCAAAGTAACTGTTACCACATCAAATTGCCATTCACCTTCATAGCCCCTTTCCAACAAATATGTCTGGATTATACGAGAAAGCCTTTTAAGTTTACCTATGTGAATATTGTCTTCAGCACGCCAATTATCTAGTGTTTCACGAATAACACTCAAATCTCCCACAATCGTCTTTACCTCTACAAAGATAAGTTTCCCAGATCTCTTTGAAACAATATCAATCTCTCCCCACTTTCTAAGATAGTTTCTCTCAACAATCTCATAACCATGTTTCATGAGAAACTTACAGGCAATACCCTCTCCAACATCCCCTATTTTTCTCTTTTCAGTTCTCATTTGTTCACGCTAAACGAGGTTTCATGAATAACGTTTCACGTGAAACGTATTAATTATATATTGTGATAAAATATTGCGATTTCTTTAATCTTAGCCTTATAAAGGACTGTCCTTTATGCACATTTCCCCAGAGTTATCCCCAGTTCCTTAACATTTTACTGTTTTATGGTGCAATTAGTAAGCTTTTTCAATACTTTTTACAAACTCGCTAAAAGGTGGTCTTTACCTGCTTTCGGGATAGCAGACATGCATTATATCAGATGCACCCGTGTCCTTTATCATAGGGATGAGGAATGGAGACATACAGCATCTATACACCTTTTGTCTTACTGAAGGTGAGATACTTAAGGTCTTCAACTCCTCAACACCGCAAAGAAGTATATTTTTGTGCGGGATGGGGGAATCGAACCCCCGACTACAGTTTGGAAAACTGTCGTTTTACCACTAAACTAATCCCGCATTATTTAACCGAGCCATTGTAACCTGCTCTCCTGCTTCTGTAAAACGACAAAAATTGAATTAACTACTAAATAGAGTATGATTCTAGCCAAGCACCCGTGGTGAAATGGATATCATGACTGTCTTCGGAACAGTTGTTGTGGGTTCGAATCCTGCCGGGTGCACCAGCAACTGAGAAGGCGTTAGCCTTCGTGCAGGGTGAGAAAACCTTGAGTATCTCGCATCGCGAGGCGAAAGGCATACAGAATATGTAATATTCGAATCCTGCCGGGTGCACCATACGGATGACTACTCCATTTAGTATTCCAAAAGAGGTTTCACAAGTAACGTCAGCCCTCAAAAAGGCTGGTTTTGAGGCGTATCTTGTGGGTGGATGTGTGCGAGATCTATATTTAGGCACGAAACCTAGGGATTGGGATGTAACTACAAACGCAAAACCAGAAGAAATTATCGGTCTTTTCCCCAAAACATTTTATGAAAATGAATACGGAACTGTGGGAGTTGTAGACGAACATACTGGAGACGAAACTGTTAAAATTGTTGAAGTTACACCATATAGGACCGAAGGCAAATACACGGATAAGAGAAGGCCTGATACCGTTTCTTTTGATACAAGTTTGGAGGATGATCTGAAAAGGCGAGATTTTACTATCAATGCCATCGCTCTGGACATTGAAAAAAACGTTGTGGTTGACCCATTTTCTGGCAGAGAGGACATTCAAAAGGGTATCCTAAAAACCGTTGGTAATCCCATTGATAGATTTGAAGAAGACGGCCTTCGCATTCTAAGAGCGGTAAGACTTAGTGCTGAATTGGGTTTCACAGTTAATAATGAAACAAAGGAAGCCATAAAAAAAACCGCCAATTTACTGAACCATATTGCCAAAGAAAGAATAAGAGATGAGTTTACGAGGATAATCATGTCCACTAAACCCATGGACGGAATGCTCCTTGCGCATGAGCTTGGAATTCTAGCCCAGATTGTGCCTGAACTAGAAAAATCAATTGGCGTAAAACAAAATAAAGCGCATGCTTATGATGTCTGGACTCATTTACTCAAATCTCTCCAGCATTCCGCGGATAAAAAATGGCCTTTACACATCCGTTTGGCGGCTCTATTTCACGATATTTCAAAACCCGAGACCAGAAGGTGGTCCGAGGAGAAAAAGGAATGGACTTTTTACGGACATGAAGTAATAGGGGAGAGAGTGGTAAAAAAGATTCTAAAGGACATGCGTTTCCCAAAGGAGACAATAAATATCGTCTCCAAACTCGTTAGATGGCATATGTTCTTTTCCGACACAGAGCAGATTACTCTCTCTGCTGTCAGACGTATGGTGTCTAACGTTGGAAAAGACTTGGTTTGGGATCTTATGGATTTGAGAATCTGTGATCGAGTGGGAACTGGAAGACCAAAGGAGAACCCTTATAGGCTTCGCAAATATAAAGCCATGGTTGAGGAAGTGCTTGAAGATGCAGTGTCTGTGGGAATGCTCAAAATTGACGGCGCTAGAGTCATGAAAATTACCAACCTCCCTCCAGGACCAAAAATAGGCTATATATTACATGCTCTGCTAGAGGAGGTGCTAGAGAACCCAAAACTCAATACTTCAAAAAAACTTGAATTAATGGCTGAAAACCTCGCTATTTTGTCTGACAGTGAACTTAAAAAAATAGGGGAAAAAGGAAAGGATACCAAAGAAAAAGTGGAAGAAAAGAGAGTAAAAAATATACGCAAGAAGTATTGGGTAGAGTAGAATTGACCTAAAATTGAAGTAGAAAAGGAAAAATAGAA
>MHVX01000015.1:20388-36718 GCA_001823875.1 Candidatus Zambryskibacteria bacterium RIFCSPHIGHO2_12_FULL_43_12b | reverse complement strand
GTTTTTTAATAGCCTAAATATTTATATATAAGAAAACCGCCATGCGGTTGCGACGCAGACGGTTTTTTACAGAAGAACCGTCGAGTACTGAATGTGCCAGGCGTAATATCCTTGCAAAATGTGTGGAGATATTCATATCCCCGTACACACCAATACTAGAAAGCCTTCCAAAGAGCTCTCAAAAGGAAAGAACTAATGCGCCCAGCTTTTGTCCTTGAGACTACCACCAAGCGTCGTCCGGGGAAAATTATAACACAGTGTCAAGGACAAAAATACTTGACTGGGGATAACTCTGAATTGTCCTTGATTAGTTCTTGATTCCTCGTATTAATTTTTTATCTCTAATGAAATCGGACAATGATCAGATCCGAATATATCATTTAATATAGCCGTACTTTTGACATTAGGCAGAAATTTTCTTGAAACAAAGAAATAATCTATCCTCCAACCTACGTTTCTGTCTCTGGCAAATGTCTTCATATCCCAATATGTGTACGCATTCACTGCTGTGGGGTAAGTTTCACGAAAAACATCTACATAATTTTTTGACAAAACATCGTCAATCCATTTCCTTTCTATGGGGAGAAAGCCTGTATTCTTTTCATTTTCTTTAGGACGAGCTAGGTCTATCTCTTTGTGAGCCGTATTAACATCCCCACAAAAGATTACTGGCTTCTTCTTATCCAATTTTTCTATAAAAGCGAGGAATCTCTTATAAAACTCTAACTTGTATGCAAGTCTATCCGGTCCTCCGCCACCATTGGGAAAATAGACATTCAACAGGTAGAAGGCACCATATTCAGCTCCCACAACACGCCCCTCCGGATCATTCTCTCTATCAATGCCATAGAAAACCTCTAATGGCTCTACTTTGCTATACAGAGCAGTTCCACTGTAGCCCTTTCGTCCGTCTGAAGAATTAAAATATGCGTAATACCCGGGAGGGGATTGGAGTTCTGGCGGTAACTGGTCTGGGGTAGACTTGGTCTCTTGGAGACAGATTATGTCCGGAGAATCTCTGAAAAGCCACTCTATACTGTCCTTTCTGTGTACAGCGCGAAGCCCATTAACGTTCCAGGAAATAATCTTCATTCATATAGCTTACAGCTTTTAGCTTTTAGCTTCTAGCTTTGCTCGCATATTGCGCAAAGGTAGCTTTACACAAAAAGAGTGGATGACCTGAATCACGAATCTCTCTTGTTGTGGAATTTTTTATGCGTATCCCGCAGTTGCTTGTCAGTAACATGGGTATAAATTTGTGTTGTGGCGATGTTGGCATGCCCTAAAATTGCCTGCACAGAACGCAAATCCGCCCCGTTGCCTAGGAGATCCGTAGCAAACATATGACGCATTACGTGAGGTGTTACCTTCTTTGAAATACCGGACTTAATTGCATGCTGTTTAACGATTCGTTCAACTGAACGGCGGGTGAGAGGATTTAGATCTTTTGTTTTTTCGTCTTTGCCTTTTGTCTTATTCCCCATTTGCACAAAAAGCGCTTCTCCCATATCTTTTCGGGCAGATAAATATTTTTTGACTGCATTTTTGGCTTCATTAGATAGAAAAACCACTCGGACCTTTCCACCTTTTCCGCGGACAGAGAGATCGTCTGACCGAAGATCAATATCAGAGGTTAGGGAACAGAGTTCCGAGACTCGAAGACCTGTAGAAAATAGAAGCTCCAAGATTGCCTTGTCTCTCAAGTCTTTCAGATCATTGCCCTTGGGGGATTCCAAGAGCCTTCTTAGCTCATGATGAGTAATGAGATCAAGAGATCTCTCGCCAACCTTTGCTAATTCAATGCGATCAGCGGGCAATGTTTTAATTTCTTTTTTCGCAAGATACTTCAGGAACACCCGTAAAGCAATCATGTAGTAATTTTGCGTCTTTTTAGACATTGTGGCCCCTGACTGCCTATTGTTCCCGTTTGACTGACGATTTAGCCAGAGGCGAAACTCTCTTACTGAAGCATCAGTAATATCAGACGGACTTTTAACTTTTGTTTGTTCCAAAAAAACATCCAAATAGTGTCCGTAATTTTCAATAGTTTTGAGACTTCTGCCTTTTTCAATTTCCAGATGTTCCAGAAATTCTCTTTTCAGTTTGTCCATGTTTGTATCCGCCATACCACAATTCTAACATCATATTGTGCGACATCAGAGCTGTGTGGGCTTTTCCTTGCAAAAATAAGGCTTTTATGCTATTATTCAATCCGTTCCTAGTTTAAAGGCATTTATGATTTCCAAAACAAAGAAACAAAAGATTATAAAGGAAGTGGCAATCCACGATAAGGACACGGGTTCTCCCGAGGTTCAGATTTCAATATTAACTAAGCGTATTGAGGAGCTCGCCAGCCACTTGAAGAAAAACGCTAAAGATAATCATTCGCGTCGAGGGCTATTGTCCATGGTGTCGCAGAGACAGGCACAGATGAACTATTTGCAAAAAAAGGATGCGAAGAGATATAGCGCGCTAATAAAAAAACTAGGAATGAAGAAGAAGGTCGTGTAAAAGTGAAATAATCTCATTTCATTTGCTATTTTAATAAAAGTTTTTAGAGCGATAGCGCTTAGCGCTTTCGCAAATAATATATTATGGCTATCATTAAACAGAAGGATCAAAGAGTTGGAGTATTCATAGACACACAAAATCTCTATCACAGCGCCAAGAACATTCATCATGGTAAAGTAAATTTCGGACAAGTGGTAAAGGACGCATTGGCAGGCAGAGTGCTTATTCGCGCCGTAGCTTATGTCATCACGACAGAAACAGGAGAGGAGAAGAGTTTTTTTGAGGCATTAGAGAAAGCGGGAATTGAGACCAAAACAAAGAATTTGCAGATATTTATGGGTGGCGCCAAAAAAGCCGACTGGGACGTAGGGCTTGCAATGGACGCAGTCAAAATGGCCGGAAAGCTCGATACAGTGATTCTCGTAACAGGGGATGGAGATTTTGTCCCTCTCGTTGAATATTTAAAAAACACTCACGGTTGCCAAGTTGAAGTAGTTTCGTTTGGAAAATCTTCATCAAGCAAGTTAATAGAGATAGCAGATGACTTTCTGGACCTAGATGAGAATCCTAAAAAATACATTCTAAGGAGCCGAGTGTCCTCTAATCGCAGAAGGTTGCCAACAGAGATCAAAGATGAGATTGAATAACGAATTTGTCTAAACGAAATCCCGCCGGAGCTATGCTTGGCGGGATTTCGTTTGCGAAGATTTCGCATGATAGAATAGATGTAAAGCTTTTGAACTCATGGATAACGACAAAAAGAATCCCTTAAATCTTGACGACGATAAAATTCGCGAGATAGAAAGAAAGATGTCTCAGAGCTCAAATGTCGCTGAGCGACAAAGTGGCGCTTTTGAGGGCGTCAACATCGCCTTTCCCAAAGAAATGGGAATGCCCAAAGAAGTTGAAGCAAAGAGAGCCCCGGAGGCAAACCAGGCGTCTACAGTTCAGAGATCTGAAACGGCAATAAAAAACCTTCGTACTTTTCAAGGAGATGTCGCCGAGGCAATTAAGAGTCAAAACGCCTCTGTGCTCACCATCGCTCTGGCTGAGAAAAAGAGGCAAGATAACGTCACAAATCAAGCTCCTACCTCACCTGCGCAGGTCAAGTCCGCCAGAAAGCCTTTAGACTCGGAAACCAAGCGAAATATCATACTTGGAGTCATAAGCGTAATGCTCATTATCTCCGGAGTGGGAGCTGTTTACGGTTTTTATATATTACAAAAAAAAGACGGGATAACGGTCGAAGCTTTGCAAAAAAAGCCCCTACTAGGCTGGAGCAACAGAGCGACAGTTGATATAGGCTCCATTAAAAATGGTACTTTGGTGGAAAAAATAAATGAGTTTAGAGAAAACGCCACAATAGGAAACGGAGAAATCTTTCATCTCAATATAGAGAAAGCAGTTCCCGAAGGAGTCAGACCAATTAGCACCAGCGAATTCTTTAAAATCCTTGATACCAAAGCTCCCGCACCACTTCTACGTTCATTCAAACAAGATTTTATGTTTGGCTTCTTCGGTCTCTCCGATTCCAGAGAGCCATTTCTTCTCATAGAGCTTGATTCATTTGACCTGGCCTTTAGCGGAATGCTCGCTTGGGAGAAGGTGTTAAATGAAGATATTGGATCCTTATTTACCAGACGCGTAGTTACGGTAAAGGAGGTTCTAC
Source organism: Candidatus Zambryskibacteria bacterium RIFCSPHIGHO2_12_FULL_43_12b (assembly GCA_001823875.1). Taxonomy (GTDB): domain Bacteria; phylum Patescibacteriota; class Minisyncoccia; order Phycocordibacterales; family Zambryskibacteraceae; genus 12-FULL-43-12b. Next base: position 32,538 of record MHVX01000015.1, on the reverse strand, counting down.
CCGATCCTACGGCTTCATCATCTCTCATATCCACATCCACGGCGCAAACTCAAACTAGGATAATAAATTTTGATAATCCAAACCCGGCAGGCTTTGAAGATGTCACAATTCGAAACAAAGACGCCAGAATGCTGACTAATATTAGAGGGGAAACCATACTCCTTTATTCATTTATTGACAGAAAATTCCTGCTTATCACTTCAAACGAAAATGTGCTGAGAGAAATCGTCAACAAGCTTATCGCCGAGCAATCTATTCGCTAATATGAATCTTTCATCTTGTAGTTTGTGATTTGGTGTTTGTGATTTGGTGTTTGTGATTTGGCGCTTTATTTGCTCCTCTTGTCTTTTGCCTTCGCCTTGCTATCATATCGCATATGGACACAAGCAGATTTAAAGAAAAATTAGAAACAGAGAAAGCAATTCTTGAAAAGGAACTTGCTTCTGTTGGGCGCATTAATCCTGAAAATCCGAAAGACTGGGAAGCGACAGAAGGGGAGGTGGACATTACCAAAGCTGACGAAAACGAAACAGCCGACGGCATTGAAGAGTATGAAGACCGCACCGCAATCCTAAAACAGCTTGAGACAAGATACAATGAAATCAAATCCGCGTTGGAAAGGATAGCTAATGGCACATACGGCAAATGCTCTGTATGCGGCAACAAGATCGAAACGGATAGACTGGAGGCAAATCCGGCAGCCACCACTTGTAAGACGCACCTATCCTAGGGCTTAAGCGATTTATTGCGTCGCTTTTCAAATACTCGCGCGCTTTACGTTTTAGGAATTACGATTTACGATTAGAAAATGTCTTTTGCGAAAGTGCATAGCGCGCAAACATTTCTTCTTACAGCTCACATAGTAGATGTTGAAGTAGATATCTCTAAAGGGTTGCATGCATTTTCCGTAGTCGGGCTTCCCGATAAAGCGGTGGAAGAGGCGCGAGACAGAGTCAGCGCAGCAATAAAAAATTCAGGATTCAAATCTCCAAAAAGCAAGAACGAAAAAGTGGTAATATCGCTAGCCCCGGCAGATTTAAAAAAGGAAGGGCCGATGTATGACCTTGGGATGGCCATCTCTTATCTCTTGGCCACGGAAGAGATTACTTTTAATCCAAGCGGCATGCTTTTTCTCGGAGAGCTGGCTTTAGATGGCGGTCTTAGACCTGTGCAAGGGGTGCTACCCCTCGTAGAAAAAGCCAGGGATGAAAATTTTCAGAGTGTTTTTGTCCCAAGAGAAAACGCCGAAGAGGCGGCTTTGATTGAAGGAATTGCTGTATATCCAGTTAGCACACTGTCAGAACTACTTGATCACTTAGATGTAAATCGCAATGGCCAGAAAATAACTGCTCAAGGGCAAACACCCATTCCCGAGTCGGCATATATAAAAACTGAAATCGGATTTGAAGATGTGAAAGGTCAGGAGAGCGCCAAGCGCGGACTTGAAATCGCTGCTGCCGGAGGACACAATGTTGCTCTTTATGGCCCTCCTGGAACAGGTAAGAGTATGCTCGCCAAAGCATTCGCTGGAATACTGCCTCCGCTTACATTTGATGAAATGCTAGAAGTAACCGGAATACATTCTATTACTGGAGCTCTTTCGGGACACCTTCTCTCGCACCCTCCCTTCCGTTCACCTCACCATACATCTTCATACGTGGCGCTTGTTGGAGGTGGAGCAATGCCGCGACCGGGAGAAGCGACCCTTGCCCATCGTGGTGTACTCTTTTTAGATGAATTTCCAGAATTTGAAAGGCGTGTGATAGAAGCACTTCGACAGCCTTTGGAAGATAGAGTCATCTCTGTTTCCCGAGCAAAAGGGACTGCGCAGTTTCCAGCAAATTTCATACTAGTAGCAGCCATGAACCCCTGCCCATGTGGAAACTTTGGCTTCAGGGGCAAGGAGTGTATTTGTTCGCCGATGCACCTCATGCGATACCAAAGAAAACTCTCAGGGCCGATCTTAGAGCGTATTGATATATGGCTGGAAGCTCCTCGCATAGATACCGAAAAGCTCTCTGATGCAAGCGTTGGGGAGACTTCAGAAACAGTGCGTAAACGCGTAACTAAAGCTCGTGAGATTCAAAAAAGAAGGCTGGGCAAGCTCTCAAGCGCAAAGACGAATGGAGAGATGTCGGTAAAAGACTTGGTGCGAATCGTAGAGCTTGGTGAAGAAGCGAAAAGCATTCTTAATGCATCCGCAGAGCGTCTCGACCTCTCTCCTCGTGTATATCATAAAGTTATAAAAGTGGCACGCACAATAGCAGACTTGGAAGAAAATCCCCATGTCCTTCCCAAACATATTTTGGAAGCAATTCAATACCGCCCTAAAAAACAATAGAAAAAAGCCGAGGTCAGACCTCGGCTTTTTTCCCTGGCAAATTATCTAGATTTGTTTCTGAACCCCGCGTACGAGATTCAAAAGCAATTCTGGATTTATGCGCGCAAATATTGTAGAAATTTCTACGAATTAAAATGGATTTTTTGCTCCGCGAATTTCAAAGTGCAAATGCATCCCTGTTGCCTTACCTGTTCTGCCCACAGAACCAATAACCTGCCCTTGTGTAACAACATCCCCTTGAGACACGTTGACTCCTAGCATGTGCGCGTAGAGAGTTTGCGTGCCATTGGTATGCTGGATTACCACGTAATTTCCATAACCACCATTCCAACCTGAACTTCTGCTGACAATTACGGTACCTGCGGCCGAAGCATAAATTGGCGTACCAGCTGGCGCTGCGATGTCTATGCCATTGTATCCGTGTATTCCCTGGCTCTTTCTTCCCGCAACTGGCCGCAAATAATATCCGACATATTCTTTTGTGCTTGAAATAGCCTGAGTGCGGACTCCAGAGCTTGTCTGTGCCACTATCTCTCCATCTGGGATAATCACAATATCTCCAATCGTAAGTTTTGTGTTAGAGGTAATGTTGTTGTATTTCATTACTTCGTCCAAATCACCCTTATAAAGTTTCGTAATTGATTGCAAGGTATCTCCTTTCTTCACGGTATGTCGAACACCAGAGACTGGGAGAATGACTAGTGTCTGACCGGGAGATATAACTGAGCCTTTTATTTCATTATTCCAGCGAATCGTATTTATAGACACTCCAAACATCCTTGCAATAGTAGAGAGCGTGTCCCCTTCGCGGACAACATATATACTAATCTGGTCAGAAGTACTGTGTTCCTTTTTGTTTTCGGCAAGTCCTCCATTCGGACCGTCCTCAGAAAGCAGAGCTGTTCCTCCGACAATTGTGATATCTCCTCCACCCAAATTAGGATTGGGGTCAAAGTTAATATTTGCCTGTAGCAAGGGCATCGTCTGAGAATTTTCAACAGAGGTCTCTTCAGCTCTTGCAGGTGAAAAGAAGCTAGATATAAAAGAGAGAAGTCCTGCAGAAACTCCGAGGGGAATACCAAACACTAAAAGAGTCACCATGATATTGGCTAGAAAATGGCCTCTATTCAACGTTTTTCGCACATTGGCCGATTTTAATCCATAACCGAAACGGCCTCCCCCCTTCCTAATAGAAATAAGCCTATAACTAATGATAATTCTGTCCTTCCGAGAAAAATATGGCTCTGTTGAGCCACATACGTTTCATTTCAGTATTTGCTAGACCCCTTCATTATACCCCCATGAATCCCTCCGTCAAAGCCGTAGTGGACAAGCTGTGGACATGGAAATCAGCTAATAAACCATAAATTGAAAGAAAAAATAAGCAATTCTCTGTCGCAAGGAACTGAATTTAAAATCTTCATTCTCTTTTTTAATTTTTCAAATTTACATTAACCGTCATGTTATAGTAGCCTCCATGCCAAACCTAAATCCCGCTCAAAAAGAGGCTGTAAACACCGTGAACGGGCCCCTTTTAATATTAGCAGGCGCCGGAGCCGGCAAAACTAAGACAATCGTAGAAAGAATTGCCAATTTGGTGAGAGGAGGAGTTAATCCAAGTTCAATACTTGCCATTACCTTCACCAACAAAGCGGCAAATGAGATGAAGGAAAGAGTGGAAAGGGCACTCAAAGAGGATGCTGTTCTTAACAAACCTATCACGATTGAAGATTTGCCATTTGTAAGCACCTTTCACTCCTTGGGCGTAACCATAATCAAAGAAAACGCTAGGCTTCTTGGATTACCAAGGTATTTTAAAATCTTTGATCAAGGTGACTCAAAACAGGCAATAAAGGAAGCTATCAAAGCCGAGGAGTTAGATCCAAAAGAATATGAACCAGGTAGATTTCTTTCAATCATTTCGCGTGAGAAAGGTAATGCCGTTGGACTCGATGAATATGAGACTACCGTTGCGGATGATTTCTTAGGATCACTGGTTGCAAAAATCTGGCGAAGATACGAAAAAATCTTGCGGGAAGAGAAAGCCTTGGATTTTGATGATTTGCTTTTTTACACCCTGCGATTACTCGAGAAAAAGGAAGTGAGAGACTCCTACCATAGGCGCTGGCAATACATACACGTAGATGAGTATCAAGACACAAACGTGGTGCAATACAAAATTGCCAATCTGCTCTCTTCAAAAGATAGGAATATATGTGTTGTCGGCGATATTGACCAAAATATTTACAGCTGGCGAGGCGCCAAACTCAAAAACATATTGGATTTTGAAAGGGATTACCCAAACGCAAAAGTGGTAATACTTGAAGAAAACTACCGTTCCACTCAAAACATCTTGCACGCCGCAAATGAGATTATTAAGAAAAACGAATTCCGCAGAGAAAAAAAACTATTCACTAGAAATCCTACTGGAGAAGCTCTGACCTTATTCGAAGGTTATGATGAAACCAGCGAAGCTGAATTTGTAGCAACAAAAGCACAAGGTTTAATCGCAGGAGGAACAGCTCCAGAGGAAATTGCCGTGCTTTATCGAGCAAATTTTCAATCACGAGCTCTGGAGGAAGCTTTTCTTGCATATGGAATAAGATATCAGATATTGGGAACAAAATTTTTCGAAAGAAAAGAGGTTAAAGATGTGTTAGCGTACATCCGACTAGCCCTTGAACCGGAGAGTCTTTCAGATCTCAAGCGCGTAATTAACGTTCCTACAAGAGGAATAGGCAAAGTGTCTCTTCTAAAGATAATGGAAGGAAAGAGCGGAGAACTGCCGAAAGCTGCAAGGGAAAGTTACGAAAAATTCCAAGATTTAATAAATAAAATCAGACACGAAATTGATACCAGGAAGACTTCAGAGGCAATAAGATTTACCATAAAGGAGAGCGGCATTGAAGAGAGCTTTTCGCAAGGAGGAGGTGAAGATGAAGAAAGGCTCTTGAACGTTAGAGAGCTTGTTACTATCGCTTCGCGATATGACTCGCGCGAAGGAACGCGTGGAATAGAAGAGTTTCTAACAAACGCCAGTCTTCAGAGCGACCAGGATGAACTCACTGAAGCTCCGGACGGAGTGAAGCTTATGACAGTTCACGCCGCCAAGGGCCTTGAATTTGACTATGTATTTATCACGGGTCTTGAAGATGGACTCTTCCCCCACGAGAGAATTGTCGCAGGTCCAAAGAATGAAGATGATGAGGAGGAGAGGAGACTTTTTTACGTTGCGCTTACCCGCGCTCGAAAAAAGATTTTTCTTTCATACTCTCAAATCAGAACACTATTCGGAAACAAGCAAGTGAATATCCCTTCGGAATTTATATATGATATCCCCGAAGAAATTATCGTCAGAGAAGAAGGCACCTACGGTCTTTTACGAAAACCGCTTTATAAAATAGACTTCTAGCATGAGGCCAAAGAAATCATTGGGACAAAATTTTCTCACGTCTGCGCAAATTGCGAGAGACATTGTAGAAGCGGGCGATGTCACGGCTGACGACATCATCCTTGAGATTGGACCGGGAAAAGGAATCCTTACGAAAGATTTACTCACTTTTGCCGGCAAAGTAGTGGCAATAGAGAAAGACAGCGAACTTGTGTCTTATCTAAATGTAAAGTTTTCAAAAGAAATATCATCAGGAAAATTGGAGATTTTGGAGAAAGATATTTTAGATTTTGACCCGAAAATTATGGGGTTCTATGAATTGGGGTACAAAGTCATTGCTAATATTCCCTACTATATAACAGGTCAGATTCTCAGGCAGTTCCTTGAAAGTGATTGCCAGCCGATAAGCATGGTTCTCATGCTTCAGAAAGAAGTAGCGGAGAGGATCATGGGCGGAAAAAAAACGCAGAAGAAGAGGAAGGAAAGTATATTATCAATCTCAGTGCAAGCATACGGTAATCCTCAAATTATCAAAACTGTAAAAGCCGGATCATTCTTTCCCAAACCCAAAGTAGACTCCGCCATCCTCCTGATTGAGGATATTTCAAAAGATTTTTTTTCAAAATTCTCAGAGGGAGATTTCTTCAAAACCCTAAAGACAGGGTTTAAAAGCAAAAGAAAAAAACTTCTCGGTAATCTCTCAGCCATCTTTGAACGCAAGCATTTAGGCGAGGTATTTCAAGCATTAGGAATCAATGAAAACACTCGCGCGGAAGATCTGCCATTATATGACTGGAAACAGCTTGTCTCAAACCTGCTAAAAAATTGAGAAGCCTGGGAAGCTAGAGCCTGTGTAAAATATGAGCCCGTCAGCGGGAAGCGCGGCACACGCCGGAGGCGCTCCTATTAGACACAAGCTGGGTACGGGCACAAACACTCCCAGATGCCAAGCGGTCGGAGGAGGAGTTATTAAAAACTGTTGATATGCGAAACGAATTGTTGCGGGAGTCAGTAGCAACGCCCGGCTCACCCACGGGAACAGAAGGGGATAGACCAGCGAATATTGGACACGCACTATTCCCGGAGTGCATGTGCATGGGGTTGATAGAAGAATATAACCGCCAAACTCTTCCCCAACTGGGGTAAGCGCGCTAGCAGTCAGTGGCAGGAGCAAGGAGACGATGGCGAAGAGGCAAAATACGTATTTCATATCAAAATTCAATAAATAAATAAATTTTTTCGTTGGAAAAACCGTAATCTGTCTTTATGATTATTGGAATGGGGATGCTTCCGTTTGAAACATTTTTTTTCATGTCAACGACTTCTGCAATACGTTCAAAATCAGAGAGCGAAAAGACCAGTATCTTGCCGTCAGAAGACGGAATATTCTTAATCATACCAATGCTTGAATAAATATGATTATTTGTCGGCGTAAAGTTCGTTCCTGTAACCATAATTTTTGAAGAAGAGGTGGAGGAGATATTAATTTTTTGCGGCTCCAACGAGGCTATAGTGGGAGGAGAGTGAGAGACCTCTGACACTGAAAAGAAACTTTCTGCATTTTCCACAAAACTAGTGCCGTTTAGGTTTTCCACCCACAAATAGTACTTCCCGTCTGAAATTGTCTCCGGCACAATGAAAACGAGCTCAGCGCCATTGGCGCTTTTAGCGCTTGCGTATAATCCACTGTTTCCAAAATAGATTTTATTCCCTTCAGAAGAGAATCCCTGTCCAAACACAGTTACGCTGTCACCTCGTCTTGCGTCGTAATGCGTGAGTCCAAGAATTTTAGGTTTCACTTGAGAAAACGAGCTGTCAAATTTCATTAGATCCTGAAAAGTGGGTTTCTCGGCAGGTAGCACTGGCACTTTTGTATCTGTGGGGGACAGAACTTGATTTGAGTTAGCTGAGGTCTTTGCAAAAAGAGTGTTTAGCTTAAGACGCGTGAGCGCGCCGACGAATCCAGTGGGTGAATTCACCCCCGCTGGGGTTAAAATATCGCCTCGATACTTTTCCTGAAAACGTAAAACGGCATTGTAAGTCAAAAAGCCGAAATAGTTGGTCTCATTTCCGGGAGAACCAGGCCCTGTATCTGCGATTTTTGTGACATTATCTGCGTTTAAGGCAATTTGAAGCTCTCTGACATCATTTCCTTCATTGCCGATTTTTAGATTGGAGAGAAAAGTGTAGGAGAAGACAGGTGAAATTAGCGACAGATAGACTAAAACAACAAAAGGAATCAGAACGATTATACCAACAAATCGCATATGCACTGATTATACTGCATATCCACAAAAGAATCCTGATTAAAGGACCTTTCTTTGGTATAATTTAGTTGAACAGCCTTGAATTTTCCTTCTCAAAAATTGTTTTACTTTTTCATTCCCATTGTAGTTGTCTTGGGAGCTTTTGTGCTAATCAAAAACAACATCTACACAGATAAGACTGACTCTGTTAAAGGATTATCTGTGGTGGAGAGTCAGGGTTCAAATATAGCGACTATGCCTGAGCCAGACAAAGATGGAGATGGACTCAAGGATTGGGAAGAGCTTATCTTCGGGACCAATCCTGAGAAAAAAGATACGGACAATGACGGTATCGCTGACAAGGAAGAATACGACAAATCGGGAAAATCCTCCATAACACAGCAATTGTTGTTCCAAAAGGACAGCAATAATTTGACGCAGTCTGCCGGCATAGAGCTATTCACTCAATACTCTTCACTGAAACAGACTGACAGCTATAACGCGACGAACGTTGATCTGCTGGCCGATAGAGTGGTGCGAGAACTTCAAGCCAATATCAAACATGATGCCTACATTGCGGGCAACTTGAGCGTATTGAATGGAGCAAATGCGGAGGCAATCAGAGCGTATGGCAACGCTCTTGCAGGAATTAGAGACATGTATTTTGAGGAGTACAAAAAAAGCCCCGTTGAGAGCCCGAGTGGCGCCGGGATAAAAGATCCAGTTTTCATTGAAGGAATGAAAAGGGTTTCCAGTATATATCTTCAAATGTCAAAGGACCTAATGGCGCTTCCTGTGCCCTATGAGATCGCAAGCACTCACCTTGATCTGGCAAATAATTATTTAAATAGTTCAATTACCCTCAATGAAACAGTAGCGGGTTCGGATCCTCTCAAGTCTGCAACAGCATTAGGCACTTATGTGAAGCTACAAGCCGAGGAATCCAATATTCTAGCTAGCGTGTCATTATACTTCCAGCAAAGTGGTATAATTTTTACGACTGATGAGGCGGGTTCCTTTTGGCAAACGCAATGAGAAAATTCAACAAACAAATTTGTAGAAAACTAATTTCCACTTTGCTACTACTTTGTTTTGTTATAACCCCAACAATCGCAGAGGCTCTTCCTGTCCCTGATATTAGTTCATTTATAGGGGATCCGACACCGCCTGTGCCGGTTTCTGATTCTGCTATCCGTCAAAAGGAGGTTGGCGGATTTAGGATATTTGGAATCAGCATTCCGGGAATATCGCTTGATTCCCTTATGATTACCATAGCTCGTGAAGCCGTGGATGTCATCTCTGACGATATAATAAACTGGATAAATGATACTGGCGGTGACCAGAAAGGACCTCTTTTTATCACGGATCCATTATCGTTCTTCACAGATATAGCCGACAATGTGGGGGGAGAGTTTATTAAAAGTGCAGGACTTGAAGCTCTCTGTTCGCCATTTAGAGTTGAGGTGAAAGCCGCTTTGACTGCAAGCTTGCAAAGATCAGCAACAAGAGACATAGACGACCGACACGAATGTACTCTAACTGATGTATCCAACAACATTGACGCTTTCGTGAATGGTAACTTTGCGGAAGGAGGATGGCCAGCTTGGTTTGAATTAACTCAACACTCAAAAAATAATCCGTACGGAGCGTTTCTGGAAGCATCCACTGATTTGGGTTTTCGCATAACAAGCGCTCAAGGAACAGCTAAGCTGGAATCAGAATGGGGGAAGGGATTTTTGAATCTACGAGACTGTGAAACACCTGCAACAGGCATTGATGGAGAAATTGCCGAAGGTTGCGCAAAGTGGGGACCGACAAAAACTCCCGGAACGGTCATAGAACAACAGCTCAACAAAACTTTTGACGCAGAGCTTGACCAGCTCAATATCGCAGACGAATTTGATGAAATATTTGGGGCTCTCATGGGCAAACTTATGGGGCAGATTCTTAACAGCAACGAAGGAGTGTTCACGAATAATGCTGTTCCATGGGCAAAAGGGGGATTGGGAAGAAATCCAAATGATGTGCAGAATCCATCAGGGACCTGCCGACCGAGCCCTACAGTAGCTATCAAAGGTGATGTGGTTACGTGGACACTTTCAACAAATGCATCTCCAAACGCCACTTTTACATGGGGAGGAGATGATTCTCCAGGAGACGATGCTCTAGGAGTGGCGGCAGACTTAACGTGGCCGACACATAGAAGCAAGAGAGCTTCGACAACTTACAACTTGCCAACCCCTCCCTCTAAAAAAGCTTGGGTGGACATAGCTGATACAGTAATGATTGGAGGAGTTCCAACTCCCAAGAATTCCCGTGTGGACTGTTCTCCTGACTTAATCGTTGCCAAATATCCTCCCATTACCGGCACGTGCATCGCCGCGGATTGGCAGACAGGCGCGCAAATCTACACTATAGACAATCTAAAGTATATGGCATGGATTATTACCAATATACAAGGAGGCTCTGGCAATTATGTCTCATACACATGGGACGGAACAGACCCGAAAGTGAATACTGGAAATGGCTCTGGAGCTGTTACAGTCGGCATTGGAAAATTGGCTGCATGGACACCATATTGGACAAGTAATCCTGGGACCCCGCTTGGTGAATTCTTCACCTTCTTCCCTTGGACATTACCTGACCCCGCTCACGCTCCAGGGCTACCGGATCCCAAAAAATTTGTTCGCTGGTATGTGCACGGCGGAACTAAGACAGCAGATGTTACGGTGATTGACGCCGACAGAGTGAACAATCCCAATGCGGTAGGCGTAATAGATTGCCCGACTGATAGAACCGTTCCATTTAGGGTTATAGAAGTGATTCCAATTCCGTAATGTTTCAGGCAAAAACACGAATGATAATCTCATTCTTCAAAAGACATAGACGACACCTCATCATCGCATCTCTTGTTGTGGTGTTTGTCGTGAGTCCTTTGGGGGTTAATTTTGCGCACGCTGGATTCTGCGATACATGGTTTGTGGGCGATGTCGTCTGCGGTGTCGCCATAAGGATTATAGGCATACCAATGGCTCTGGCCGCATTTTTTTTATGGCTTGCGGGTACTTTCTTAAACTTCGTAATTGATTACACAATAATCAATCTCAAAACAAACCTAAACATTGGAGGCATTTACACAGCATGGGGAACCATACGTGATTTAATCAACATCTCCTTTATATTTGTTCTTCTCTACACAGCTATAGGAACAATATTGGGCATAGCGAAATCTGATTGGAAAAAAGTAGTTGGTTCAGTCATCATCGCCGCAATACTTATAAATTTCAGCATGTTCTTTACAAAAGTGCTGATTGACGCATCCAACATTGTTACAGTGGCTTTTTACAATGCGATTGTTGACCCTAACGCCGGAGGGGGATTATCTGACATAGTCATGAACAAATTGGGTTTGGCTAGTCTTTATCAAATCGGTAATTCGAACATTCTAGCCGACTACAGCTTTGATAAGGCTGCAGTTATTAGCATCGGTGGAGCAATCTTTATCGGGATAGCGGCTTTCAGTTTTTTTGCAATAGCAATAATGCTGGTGCTACGTTTCATAATTTTCATGTTTTTGCTGGTGCTATCCCCGGTAGCAGTTGTAGGCTCTGTAATTCCAAACCTCGGCGAGCACTCTAAAAAATGGTGGTCAACCCTGATAAATCAGCTATTGTTTGCTCCTGTGTATTTCATACTTTTATTTATTGTGCTTTCTATTGCTGTAACACCTTCAACAGGAATAACCGCAGGCGCTGAGTTCGCCAATCTTTTTGATGGAGCTCAGAAAGGAGGGTTGGGTAGCGGAGGGGCCTTCAGTACCGTTTTCTATTACGTCGTTTTGATTGGAATGCTTTTCGGAGCTTTGACCATAGCGCAAAGCATATCAAAATCGGGAGCAAGCACAGCAAATGCTTGGGCTGGGAAAGCGGTGTTTGGAACTGCAGGTTTTGCTGGAAGAAGAACTATAGGGGCCTTGGGAAGGAAAGTGGCCCAGTCCGAAAGCCTCAAAGACGCTGAGGAAGCAGGGGGGTGGAAGGGAAAAATCGCACATTCCATGCTTGTTTCCGGGCAAAAAACGCAAAAAGCAAGCTTTGACTTTAGAGGAAGCAAACTTGGAGGAGCTATGGGAGGGGAACTTACTGGCGGATTGGGAAAAGCTGGCGGTAAGGATG
>MHVX01000015.1:0-20368 GCA_001823875.1 Candidatus Zambryskibacteria bacterium RIFCSPHIGHO2_12_FULL_43_12b | reverse complement strand
GAGAAGGCCAAGAAAAAGCAAGAGTATGCGGACTCTACAAAACCTGAGGATTATGTGATTGACGAAGCAGAAAGAGAAATGGAGGCCGCAGAAAAAAGCGGAGATGCAAATCGCATAAGCCTAGCTAGAGCAAGACTATCAAAACTAAAGGGTAATAAAGACGAGGTAGATAAGGCAAAAAAAGAAAAGGAGAGGGAAATGCAAGAAAAAATCGTCAATGACACGCAAGCTGAGAAGGCCGAGTTAGGTGATCTAAATACCACAGAAAGAGCGACTCAAAAGAAGCTTGCCGAACTAAACGCTCAACTCGCCGCAGAAACTGACTTGGCAAAAAGAGTGGCTCTCAATGCTCAAATCAGTCTTGCCACAACTGCTCTAAACGACACGAGAACAAGAAGAACAGCCGTGAGTGACGAAATTACCAGAAAAACGAAAGATATTGAAGTTGCATTCAAGCCTCAATTCGATCAACTTGATAAATCAGTAGTAAAAAGCGCCGTAGAAAGAAGGAAAATGGCTTACGCTGATTCTCTTATCCCTACAGGACCTTACAGACCGAGCCCAAATAGAGCATTCTATTTCGGCAAGGTGAAACAGTCGCATAGACAGGCTGCAGCAGCTATTAGAGATAGCGCAAGGAAAGGAAAGAAGGCTAGCGGAGAGACTCCTGAACAAATCTTCAAAAGAGTGCTGGAGGAAATGGGCGCTACCGGAACTCCACCTCCCGCAACCCCTCCTCCAGCAACTCCACCAGCAACGCCATAAACATGAATGATATTGAACAAATAATTAAGGAACAGCTGAAAATCGCACCCGCTGAGGTTCGGAAGTACCTTTCCGATGGTCAGTGGGCTAAAGCAACTGACACAGTTGCCAGTAGATACGGGCTTAGTCCCGTGCAAACAGAAGCGCTAAAAAATGAAGTCCTGTACGTATTTCTGGGAATTGAACTGCGAAGTAATCTTGTTCAAAACATTGAAAGCTCATTGGGTGTACCCAAACCCATTGCAAACGGAATATTTCAATCAGTAAGTGACAGAATGTTGAAACAATTTACGCAATTTCTTCCAACAGAGGAAGAACTCGAAGAAATATCACAAGGCGGGAAGGGGTTGATTGAAGACGCGAAAGGAAATGCGGACAATAATACAGAAACAACAAATGAAGAATCGCGGATGAAGAGCGTAAATGCTACCCCTGCTGCTACGCCAGAGGCTGAGTATAAAATGACGGAGGGAGAACCAATGATCCTTAAGGAAAAATTCGTGCCTCCCAACTTACCCACTGGCAAAGAGACTCCATTTGAGAAGAAGATTGCTTCGCAACCGTCAGATGGCGGATCTCGGATTATTAAACAGATGTATTCCTCCGGTCAGGACCCTTACCGCGAGCCACTAAACTAACATAATAATGCGCTTTCAAGTCCCACAATTCATTGAAGTAGAAGACAAGCTCTTCGGGCCATTCACTCTCAAACAATTTCTCTATTTAGCTGGAGGAGCTGGCATTATTGTTGTTTTATTCAGTATTTTGCCTAAATTCATTGCAATACTCATATCCTTGCCGATACTCATTGTCTCTCTCGCTTTAGCATTTTTCAAAGTCAACAATCGCCCATTCATTAACGCGCTGGAATCATTCTTCAAGTACACGGCTGGAGAAAAACTTTATATTTGGAAAAAAGCAACAGAACAGGGAAAGATGGGGGCGAGAAAAGTGGCGGATCCTCAAGTGCTCGTCCCCCGACTTTCTGATAGCAAGCTTAAGGACCTATCATGGAGTTTAGATGTGAAACAGGCAGCATCTACAAATAACCAACTATCAGCAGACGACGCTGAAGTGGAGAAAACGACATCAGACAACTCAAAACAATAAATCTTGTGATAAAATCATCTTACAAGTTCATTTAGTTGTTGGTAACAGTCTGTTGCCCTAGGATTATCCAAAATACAATGCCCTTAAAAGCTCGAGCAACCCAAGAATTCGTCCCCATTGATGATATCCGTGACGGAATAATCCTTATGAAGGACGGCAGTCTGCGAGCATCAGTATTGTGCACGTCACTTAACTTTTCCCTCAAATCGGAAGACGAGAAGATTGCCGTGCTTTCCCAATTTCAAGATTTTGTAAACTCCTTGGACTTTTCAATCCAAATTTTCATACAGTCCCGAAAACTTGATATTAGACCCTATTTGGCTCTTCTTGAGAATCAGAAGAAAAACCAGATGAACAGTTTGATGAAAATCCAAATACAGGAGTACATCGAGTTTGTGAGAAGTTTTACAGAAAACACTAACATAATGACAAAAAGCTTCTTTGTTGTTGTCCCATACGTGCCGGCAATTATTGAGGGCAGAGGAACAGGGATCGGCAGTTTATTGCCAAATAAAAAAACTCCCGAGCAAATAGCGGCGCAGACAGACGAGGGCTTTGAAGAGCATTTAACTCAGCTTGAACAGCGGCTTTCAGTAGTTGAACAAGGACTATCAAGATGCGGGATACGCGTGGCCAGACTGGGAACAGAAGAGATAATCGAACTTTTCTACAAGATATTTAATCCTGGAGAAACCGAGAAACCTATTCAAATGAGTGAAAAGAAATAATAAATCATATGTCAATTTTTGATTTCCTAAAAAAGAAAAACACCAGTGACAGTCTTTCTCAAATTGGCGGCGGAATCAACATTCTGCCTCATGAAATATACGAGGCAAATACCTTAGACTTAAAAGACATTATCGCTCCGTCAGCGCTCAAAATCTCTCCGAAGGAACTGAACTTGGGAGAGAAAATTGTCAGAAGCTTCTTTGTGATTTCATATCCTCGCTACTTGGGCGAAAGCTGGTTTGCTCCAATCATCAATCTCGATAGAGTCTTTGATGTTTCTATATTCATACATCCAATTGAAACTTCCAGAGTATTAAAACAATTCCAAAAAAAAGTGGCCGAGGTGCAAAGCCAGATTCACACTAGAGAAGAAAAGGGGCTTGTACGCGACCCAATGCTTGACGTGGCGTATCAAGATTTGGAGAACTTGCGTGACAATCTTCAGCAGGCGCAAGAAAAACTTTTTGATGTAGGTCTCTACATCTCTATATACGCAGACTCTGACCAGGAGCTTGACCGCATTGAATCAGAAATGAAATCAATATTGGAAGCAAAACTCGTCTATATCAAGCCTGCGCTCTTCCAACAAGAGCAGGGGTATAAGAGCATCCTGCCCCTTGGAGACGACTTGCTCTCAGTGAATTCCAAACTTAATTCGTCTCCTCTCTCAAGTTTGTTCCCCTTTATATCCTTTGACCTTACATCAAACAGTGGGATCCTTTACGGAATAAATAGACACAACTCATCACTTGTTTTGTTTGACAGATTCTCGCTAGAAAACTACAACTCTATAATCTTCGCCAAATCTGGAGCGGGAAAATCCTATGCGACAAAACTCGAAATCCTGCGCACCCTTATGTTTGACGCGGAAGTCATTGTTATAGACCCTGAAAGAGAGTATGAGTATATGGCTGAAGCTGTCGGCGGAAGATATTTCAAAATATCTCTTAATTCTGAGCATCATATTAACCCTTTTGATTTGCCACTCCCGGGAGAGGGGGAATCGACGGCAAGCGTGTTGCGTTCAAATATCGTAAACCTTGTGGGCCTCTTTCGCCTGATGATGGGAGGCCTGACAGCGGAAGAGGACGCGCTTATTGATCGCGCCATCACAGAAACATATGCTCTCAAAGATATAACCCCGGATTCTGATTTCAAAAACGTTGAACCTCCTCTGCTTTCAGACTTTGAACTAGTTCTCTCTGGACTTGAGGGAGGAGAATCTTTGGCGCAGAGACTTACAAAATACACAAAGGGGACATGGGCGGGCTTTATAAACCGTCCAACAAACATAGACATAAACAAAAAATTTGTTGTCTTCTCTTTGCGCGATATGGAAGATGAACTGAAGCCTATTGCCATGCATATCGTCACCCACTATATATGGAGCGCTATTAGGAAAGAACTCAAAAAGAGACTGCTGGTAATTGACGAGGCGTGGTGGATGATGAAATCGGAAGACACAGCATCATTTCTTCTCAATGTGGCCAAAAGAGGAAGGAAGTATTACCTTGGTCTTGCTACCATCACTCAGGACGTGGATGATTTCTTAAAATCTCCATATGGGACGCCAATTATTACAAACTCTTCACTTCAATTCCTGATGAAACAGTCACCAACAGCAATTGATCGCCTGCAGGAAGTTTTCAATCTCACCGATGAGGAGAAGTATTTGCTTCTTGAATCTGATGTCGGGGAGGGAATATTTTTTGCAGGGCTTAAACACGTGGCAATCAAAGTAATCGCGTCATACACAGAAGACCAGATTATCACATCAGACCCTTCTCAAATCTTGGCGATACAGAGAGCAAAACAGGAGATGGGAGGGGCGGAGACAGGAATTAAGAATTAGGAAGTTGGAATTAAGCGAACACACGTAAAAAATGACTGAGAATGAAAACACTCTTGATCTAAGACCACGTCGATCCACACGGACCTCACAGATTAAAAGAGAGAAGGGTTTTGACACAGTTCATTTCGAAGATTCAGCCCAACAAGAAGCTAGTTCTTATGAACCTGATAAAAGCATCATAAAAAGAGTGAGCAAAGCGCACAAGGAGGCTTCCAGAGAGTCGCGAATTAGCTTCGGCACATCTTTCCTAATGGTAGCAACCGCTCTATTTTTTGACAGTGCACAAGGTGTGTTCAATATAATTGGACTAATACCTGTAATTGGCACTGTAGTTGGGGGAACACTTAGTTTTATGATTGGCTTCTTTGCGTGGCTTACATTTTATACGTGGTTCAAAATGCATGGGATAAGTTTCATGAGACCTCAGAGAATACTTGCTCTGTGGGGTGCTGGCCTTATCGAGCTCGTCCCGTATCTAAACGCTCTCCCTGCATGGACATTTGCAGTGCTTTTCCTTATTGCTACCACAAAAATCGAAGACAAAACTGGTATAAACCCTACGAAGCTGGCGAACCCCGTTCACGGTGGAAATGTCTCCAACAATCCCTAAATTATGGTGCTATAATGTTTTAAATGAGACTTTTCAAAGACAGATTCCTGTTAGCTAAGTTTGTAATTGTCTTTGCTCTACTTGCAATTGCGGGAAGCTCTTTTGCCATTTCACTTCCCAACAATGAGATTGGCCAAACTGTGAGTATATCGGTCAGACCAGAATATCCAGGCCCTTTTGAAGATGTCTTGTTTGCATTAAGCAGTCCATCATTTGACGTAAACACGGCAGAGATTAGCTGGGTAACAAATGGCGTCTTGTCTGCAAAGGGAATTGGCTCTAAAAATTTTTCTATCCAAATGGGACCGGTAGGATCGAGGTCTCGTATTGATATTGTCATAAAGCCTCTTGGGCGAGATTCGTTTTCTAAATCTTTTGATCTGTATCCAACAAGCATAG
Source organism: Candidatus Zambryskibacteria bacterium RIFCSPHIGHO2_12_FULL_43_12b (assembly GCA_001823875.1). Classification (GTDB taxonomy): domain Bacteria; phylum Patescibacteriota; class Minisyncoccia; order Phycocordibacterales; family Zambryskibacteraceae; genus 12-FULL-43-12b. Next base: position 14,903 of record MHVX01000015.1, on the reverse strand, counting down.
ATCTACTATGGCAAGCAAATACATACACTCCACCTTTTTTTGAAGGGAAGGCTAAACACACTACTGAAGGCGCGGTAACTGTAGTGGCAATACCGAGTTTTGCAATTAATGGAAAAATGATTCCAAAGGAGGAGCTGGTATACCAGTGGACAAATAATGGACATCCCATGAGCAATTCTTCTGGATACGGTAAATACAGTGTCACAATCAGGAACAATTTTATCAAAACGAAAGAGGAGGTGAGCGTGGGAGTTTCCACTCCGGATAAAACAATCTTCTCAACAAAAAAAACCATGATTCCCGTGGAGAAGCCGGAAATTGTTTTCTATGAGGATCACTCTCTTTATGGGACGTTATTTAACAGCGGAATAGTCCGCGAGACCACTCTTTTAGGAAAAGAAATGTCTTTTGCTGTAGCGCCATACTTTTTCGCCGTAGACGATCCGACAAATCCTCGTCTAGTTTATACATGGCTAGTCAACGGAGCGAGCGGGCAAGTGGGCGACTCCCGAGAAAAACTTACGTTTAGAAACGAATCAGAAGATTCCGGACAAACTAGAGTTGGACTTAAAATTATAGATGGAGCGCGTGTTATTTCTTTCGCGGAAAATGACTTTTTAATCGATTTTGGAAATTCTACAAATCAATGAAGACAAGTTCATTCATATTTGCCATAGTCTTACTTAGCACATTTGCATTCTCGTGTGCAGTACCAATTATTGCTCAGGGAGCTGATTACACCCCTCTTGCGCCCCTGCCCAACACGCTTAACACAACCGATAATACCACTGCGGATCTATCCACATATCTGCCTGGAATTTTTAAGCTTCTAATTGCGATTGCCGGAGGGCTTGCCGCGCTTGTTATGGTAATTGGCGGAGTTCAATATCTTTCCACAGACGCCATAAGCGGAAAGGAAGAGGGGCTGGAAAGAGTCAATAACGCTCTTGTCGGACTCTTGCTTGCAATCGCCTCCTGGCTAATTCTTAATACCATAAATCCAAGTACTTTAAATTTCAATCTCTCTTTGCAAAGAATTTCGGCGCCAACCGCGGTAACAGGGCCTCCTGACGCTGATGACGATGGGGATGGAATAATAAACTCTATAGATCAATGCCCCAATACTCCCGCCGGAGATCCCGTAAACGCTCAGGGCTGTCCATTATCAGCCGCTGTCATGTGCATGGGAGCTATTAGCGGGACAATGGTTCCTTGCAGTTGCCCTGATACAGAATGTACGGTCATTGGGTCTGCAGGGACAGGCAATTATAGTTCAATCCCGCTAAAGGCTGGGGCAGGAGACAGGGTTGCCACATCTTTGGCAGACAGACTTGTCGTCATGAATACTGGATTTTCAGCCACTGGTTTTACTTGGTATGTATCTGAAGCCTGGAAGCCAACGGTGAATCATCAGAACAACTGCCACCGTCTGGCCACATGCATAGACGCCAACATTTCAAGTCCAACAGCGGCAAACATAAAGACCTTTATTCAAAGAGCGCAACTCATGAGCAATCTCGTCGCAGTGTACGAAGTGCCAACGTTGGCAATAAAACAGCAATTGGTAAGTGCGGGAGTACCTTCCTCAAATTGCCGCGCCTCAAGTCCTGGGGTGTGCGTGGTAACCGCAATAACCGCGCCACATTTTTCAGTTTATTGTAGTTCGTGTACAAGAACCGCTCCCTAAAATGCCAAAAAAATATATCTACATACTCATAGGAATCATAATTCTCGCATTGGCCACATTACTTGTTCTTTTTTTAATGAAAAGCGATACGCCTAAGACTGGAGGCTTTTTCTCTCTCCCGTTTGGTGATGCACCAGAGGGGGGAGAGATTTCTATACCCACAAATCCTTCAAACGACACCCAGACTCCAGCCACTAATATAAACATGGGAGCTGTGCGCCAAATCAGTGCTTCTCCCGTTTCCGGCGCAACAATAATCACCAGCTCGAGCACATCTGTGATTCGCTACGTTGATAGAGGCACTGGACATGTGTTTGATTACGACATTGAATCAGGACTGAATAAAAGAGTTTCAAACACCACAATCCCCAAGGCACATGAAATTATCTGGTCGGCGGATGGCAGTTTATTTGTGATGAGACTTCTCAGCGGCTCTTTAATAAAGGACTTTTCAGCCAACTTGGTTCCTTCCGCAACATCAACCGTAGAAGGAGAACTCGATCTGACTGGAACTTATCTTGTTGGACAAAAATATTCAATTGTCGCTTCTCCCGATGGTAAGAAAATTTTCTATACAGTTCCAAACACGGGCCAAAGCGTTGTGGGGGTAATCTCTTCCTTTGATGGATCTGGTCCATCAACCATTTGGCAATTCCCCACAAAAGAATGGCGGATCGCATGGCCTACATTGGAGAATCTGTTTCTTACAACCAAAGCAAGTTCGGCGGAAAGAGGCTATTCATACTTACTGGATGCAAAAACCGGTGAAATGACCGGGGTTCTCTCTAGAATTACAGGACTCACGGCAAATCCAAGTCCAGATCTAAAATACATTCTTTATTCAGAACAAAACAAAGACAGGACCAATCTCTTCCTAATGGAACTGGCAAGTGGCCAAACTAACCCAGTGGGCCCGTCAACCTTAGCTGAAAAATGTGTCTGGAGTAAAAATGAAAGACTCACAGTCTATTGTGGAGCTTCTGGAGCGCTTCCTGCGGGTTTGCCTGACAGCTGGTACAAAGGGCTTGTCTCATTCAACGATGAAATTTGGAAAATTAATTTTGAGACAGGAGAAACGAAACTTCTAGCAAACAAAGACGCATTTGGTGCAGCCATAGACGCATACAATCTAGAAACCAGTGAGGACGGAAAGGTGCTAATATTTCAAAACAAGAAAAATCTAACACTTTGGGCGGTAATGCTAGGCATTCAATAACTTCTTTTGCTTCCTCAACACTCTTTCCTGAATCATGGCGAAGACGTTGCTTGTTACCCAGTAGAGAGCGACTACGCCGGATATTTGATACGAGATGAGAACGGTAATTACCGGAAAGACGTAGCGCATTTGGACATTTAGACTTTTTGCAAGATCATTTTGAAATGTCTTTTCTCCCGTATCTTTATGAGCTGGCACCGCAAACCTAATTTGGAAAAAACTTGAGATTCCCGCGAGAAGCGCAAGTATTATGCTTTTCTCTGTTATATCTAAAATTCCGAGAAAATTAATATTAATAGTTTCAGGTCTCTGCACGAATGAATAGAGTAAATCTGTATTTACCTCCGGAAGACCCGTCTTAATAAACACAAAATAAAGCGCGAAAACAATTGGCAGCTGTATCAAGATAACAAAGATACTTGCGAATGGGTTTATCTTTTTTTCCTTATACAGAGCCATTGTTCTTTTGGCCTGCTCCTGCTTATCCTCTTTATACTTCTCTTTAATCGCTTTTAGATCGGGCTCAATGGATTTCATCTCTATTTGAGCCACAACCGCCTTTTTGGATAGGGGGTAGAGTACAAACTTAATAATTATGGTAAATAAAATTATGATGACTCCCGCGTCAAAGAACGGAAGAACGTCCATCAAAAAAATAAAGCCGTTGTAAAGCGGCTGAAAAAAGACTGTGTGGAAGAATCCGGCCATACGAGTTATGTTACCTTAAAGGTCTCTTATCCTCAAGGCCGATCATATTTCTTTAGTAAGTTTTGTATTTCAACCTCTAAGTCAGCAAATTTTTTATGGAGAACAGGCTTCTTTGCGTGAAAAACAAGAAGGCTCCCGTCTCGAGCTGATGTAATATGTTTCCTTAGGATTGAAAAAATTCTTCGGCGAATTTTATTCCGTTCCACGGCAGTTTTTGCTATCTTCTTAGAAATAACGACGCTCGCGCGAGGAACATCATCTTTTGTTTGGAAAAATACTGAAAGAGAAAGGGAGTCGCTTCCCATGCTCTTAATCGGACGTCTCTCTTTTGGAAACATCCTTATTGAAATCTTGTTTTTTTTGGGAAGCATGCTAAACCGAGATTTTCTTCCTTCCTTTTCGGCGTCGTCTAATGAGGGTGGCTCTGCCGCCCGAAGTTTTCTTGCGTGAAAGGAAGCCGTGCGCTCGGGCTCTCTTCCTTTTTTTAGGTTGGTATGTTTGTGACATTGTGGCTCGATTATATATTAGTATTCCTTTTTTACAAGTTTTCAATTGGAAGTCAGTCGTTCACGTCAAGAGTCTTTTTGCTGTTTTCTCAACAACTTATGCACAAACTATCAACATATTTTCATGCTGATAACAAGTTCTCCGCACGATTCTCTGGTATATACTACGTTGTACAAGAAAATCATGGATACTCAGCAACTTTGGAACAGCGTACTGGTGGAAATGGAGCTTGCGGTGTCAAAGGCAAGTTTTCACACTTGGTTTAAAGATACCTTTATTTTGAGACATGAGGACGGAATGGTTTATCTTTCAGTCCCCAACGCCTTTGTAAAGGAATGGCTCCATAATAAATACCATAACTCTATACTTCACCATCTGCGCGAACTTACTCAAAACATACACTCCATTGAATATGTCGTTTCCAAAGATGACGGGAGGCCGAAAGAAGCTCCAAAGACCCAAGAAAACATCTTCCTTGCCTCCGCAAATAGAGAGTTGCCGCTCTCGGAGGTTTACATCAATAAAGAGGACAATTTAAACCCTCGCTACACGTTTGAAAATTTCGTCATCGGCCCTTTCAATGAGCTGGCTCATGCCGCTTCTCAAGCGATTATAAAAAGTCCAGGCATCCTTTATAACCCTCTTTTCATTTATGGAAACACTGGTCATGGAAAGACTCACCTTATTCAAGCGATCGGGAATCACATAAAAAATCAGTCAAGAGAAAAGCGGGTTCTTTATATTACATCTGAAAGATTTGCATCAGACATTGTGGGGGCTCTACAAACTGGCAAAATCAATCAAGTGAAGGATAAGTATCGAAAGTATGATGTGTTGATTATGGACGATATACAATTCCTCTCCAACAAAGAGAAGACCCAAGAGGAACTGTTTCATCTATTTAACACGCTTTATGACAACAACAAGCAGATTATCTTCTCCTCCGATAAGCACCCCAACTTAATTCCTTCAATTGAGGACAGGCTTAAAGGCAGATTCGCCGCTGGAATGACAGTGGACATCTCTGCCCCAGACAGAGAATCCCGCGCCACGATTCTTTCATCCAAAGCAAGAACAAGCAAAGTCCCTCTTGAAGACGATATTATTGATTTCTTGGCAGAAACTATAAACGGCAATATCCGAGATTTGGAAGGCGCCCTTAACATTGTAGTTTGCCAAATGCAGCTCAAAGGAAGGCCTCTCTCAATAAATGAGGTCAGGAATTGCATTAAAACAAGCGCCAAGCCTAAGAAGTCTGTATCTATTAAGGAGGTGGTCAAAATTATCGCGGATTTTTACAGAATTGAAGAAATAAATATCTATGAAAAAACACGCAGAAAGGAGATCATAAAACCTAGGCAGGTCGCGATGTATATATTGCGAGAAGATTTCGCCATCTCTTATCCATCTATCGGACAAAAACTTGGAGGACGCGACCACACTACAGTTATTCATTCATGCGAAAAAATCAAAAATGATATAAAAAGCGACAACGAATTGGTTCAGGAGATTGAGCAGTTGCGTTCAATGCTTGTGTAAAAACTGGGGAAAGTTTGTTAACAATAGGCAAAAACTTTTGGGGGAAGAATAAAAAACATTGTAGTTATAAACAAAGCGTATGTCTTATCCACAAACATCTCCCCATAGAAAAAACGAAAAAAGTGTTTGTTTAAAACGTGTTTATTAATAATCGTAGTTTTACACAGGACTAATCATAATAATAGATTTATATGAAGATAGAATGTATAAAAGAAAAGATTGTAAGTGCGATTGTGACGGCGGATAAAGCCACTGGAAAAAACCCAACACTTCCAATCCTTTCATCAATCTATCTTGAAGCCTCGCAGAATTCGCTGTTAATCAGGGCAACAAACCTAGATGTAGGTATTGAACTTATTGTGCCTGTCAAAGTGGTAGAAAAAGGAAACGTGGTTGTGCAGGGTGCGGTGTTGGCAAACCTCTTGATTAATCTGAAAGACGAAAAAGTTGTATTAGAGACCGTAGAAAGCGGTTTTGCGGTAACAACGAAGAGCACAGGGGCGATCATCAAAACTTTTCCTGCGGACGACTTTCCGACAATACCCAAGATCGAGGAGGGCAAAAAGGCTATTATAGAGTCAAATGCGTTTCTCTCCGGCCTAGAGGCTGTTTCTTATGCGGCAGCCGTTACGAGCGTTAAACCAGAGCTTTCCAGTGTCTATATACACGCTGATGGAGAGGAACTGGTGTTTGTCGCTACCGACTCCTTTCGACTCGGAGAAAAAAGGGTGCTTGCAAAAAAGACAAGAGATTTTGAGGGAGTTCTTATCCCCCTAAAAAACATATCAGAGATTACCAGATTCCTGGGGGCAGGCAGGCAGGATATAGAGGTTGTTTTTGGCGCGGGGCAGATTTCTTTCAGCAAAGATGGAGCATATCTTGTCTCAAGAGTGATTGACGGTATTTTTCCAGACTATAAACAGATTATTCCAAAGGAATTCAAAACAGAAGCAACCCTGTTAAAACAAGACTTTGTCGAAGCTCTCAAGCTGGCGCATGTTTTTTCAGACGCATTTAACCAAGTTACTTTACGGCTTGTACCCGGAGAGAAACTCTTTGAAATAATGACAAAAAACAGCAATCTCGGAGAGAATCACAGCACTCTCGATGCTGTCTTGAAAGGAGAAGATTTGGAGCTTTCATTTAATTATAAGTATTTGGTAGATTGTTTCCAATCAATAGAAAGTGACAGTCTGTCCCTTGCATTTCAAGGTCCGGGGAAACCAATGCTTATAAAAGGAGTTTCAGACAAGACGTTTCTTGCAATTGTAATGCCGATGAATAAATAAAGTGGATGAATCTATTAGCTTCTTATTTTCAAAAAATACGCTCTTTACTCAAGGACAAAGCTTTTGAAAAAAGCGTAGTCACCGCTGGTGTAAAAGAAATTATCAAAATAGATATACCGGAAGATTGTTTTCGGGTTACGGACGAGGGTGTGGTATATGTCAAAGGCTCTTCTTCTCTGAAAAATGCTTTGTTCTTGAAAAAAAAAGAGATTAAAACTTTTTGTGAAAGAAACGGAGTGAGAATTATTGATTTTCGATAAAAATGATGGTCACTGCCTGTCCCCGGTTATAGACTGAGTCAGTAACAACTGCTCTCAGTTGGTTTTCTCCCGGATTGAAACCTGTTTCATCAGGCACGAACGAGAACGAAAAAGGGGTTTGCAAGGATTCTCCCAGATATTTATCATTTAAAAAATATTCCACTTTTTTTATTGAAGTTTTTGCGGAGACAAAGGGGGTGATAGAGACAGAGTCTCCTGATTTATAGGAAGAGGGAAGATTCAATTTTATATTGGGAGCGTTGCTTATTGTGTGCACATCATCAAAGCCGGAAAGAATATTGGGAATGGCTGGAGGAACAAAATTATTCTGGCTTGCCCATCTCGCCACGCCGTATTCCCAATTCCTATATTGCGGGTCACTTTCAGGGTTCGCTGGGATATCGCCTCGCGGATCTTCTTTGCGTACCCAATGAAGGATGGAATGCGCTCCTCCAGAAACGTACTCTTGCGTTGTTTCCTTAGGTGTAAATTCCGTCGCCCTCTTCCCTGAAACTGAGTCAATAAGGTAAGACACTCCGCCTTGCCACTTTCCTCGCAGTACAGGCTTAAGAGAAAAAGAATCATCGCTGGGAGGAGCCGGAAATGATTCAGCTGGGACTGAGGCCAATATCTCGTCCATGAAAGCTCGCCACATTGGGGCAACAATGAAACCAGCTACTTTCTTCTCCATTGGGGTATTGTCGTTGTTACCCGCCCAGGCGCCCAAAACGACAGAAGGAGTATATCCAATAATCCAAGCGTCCTTGTAATCGTTAGTCGTTCCAGTTTTCACCGAGACGTCTCTTTGAGGAAAGTGAAGGTAAGATGTTTGCCCGAAAGCCGGTGCGCGAGCCGTATTGTCAGAGAGAATATCTGATATTTTCAAGGCGGAGTCGCGTAACAGCGCTTCAACCGGAGAGGCTTTCCACTCCTCAAGGATTTCACCTTTGTTATTTTTTATTTCAAGAATTGCGAAACTTGGATTGCGAACTCCTTCATTTGCAAAAACTCCATACGCGCTTGTCATTTCAAGGAGAGATACCTCGCCCCCTCCCAAAACCAGCGTGAGCCCATATTGATTGGCGTCTCCCAAGCTTTCAATACCCATGCGTTCTGCCAACCGGATTGAGTTTGGCACTCCTGCGAGATAAAGCACTTTTACAGACGGTATGTTGATTGATTGAGCCAAGGCCTCTCTTAGTGTCAGAGGTCCCCGATATTTGGAGTCATAATTTTCGGGGGAGTAGCATCCATTACTACTCGTTGTATCGTCTGGGGCGCAGCGCGCTGCAAACTGTGTTTTAACGTCAAAAACCACTGTTTCCGGGGTGTAGCCCTTATTGAAGGCTTCTGCATACACAAAAGGCTTGAACGTGGATCCTGGCTGTCTGTGAGCTGTTGCAATGTTAAAATTGCCGTCAATGTCGGCGTCAAAGTAATCTCTTGAGCCTATCATGGCAAGTATTCCTCCTGTTTTAGGATCTATAGCCACGAAAGCGGCATTCTCCGCGTTAAACGTTTTTTCATTTTCCACGGCATATTTTTTCACTATTTCTTCTCCCTTTTTTTGAATATTGTAATCAAGTGAAGTTTTTACCCTAAGCCCCCCGTTTCTGACTATTTCTTCACCGTATTTTTTCTCAAGCTCCTCTATTACGTAAAATACAAAATGAGGAGCTCGAATGTTTTCAGTAGCCCGCGGAAGAAACGCCACTTTTTCGGAAATTGCTGTTTCATGTTCCTCCATTGAAATAAAATTATTCGCAAGCATTTCCCTCAAGACCAAGTTCTTCCGGGATTCAAGCCTATCCAAATTTCTTCCATAAGGTGAGTAAAAACTTGGGGCTTTAAGCATTGCCGCCAGATATGCCGACTCTGCCAAAGTAATGTCTCTAGCGCTTTTCCCATAATAGGACTGGCTGGCTTCTTCAACCCCGTATATGGCGCCACCGTAGGGCATTTCATTTAAATATAGCGCCAAAATTTCGTCTTTTGTTAAAATTTTCTCAAGTTTAAGAGCCAATACCCACTCTTTTATTTTTCTGGACACAAGCTTCTCGGAGCTGAGCAGAGAGTTTTTTACAACCTGTTGGGTCAAAGTTGATCCTCCTTGGCTGTACTCAAGTGACAGAATATTGGCAATAATCGCTCTCAAAATAGCGCGTGGCTTGATGCCGCTATGCTCGTAGAATTCCTTATCTTCAATCGCGATTGTGGCATTCTTTGCGTAGCGAGAAATTTCTTCAAAGGGAATAACCGTCCGTTTTGTCTCCTGATTAACATCATAAAGCAGAAGCTCGCCGGTTTTGTCGTAGATTTTTGTTGACTCAATGACCCTCCTTTCGCTGAACGTGTCGAGAGTTGGGATTTTGAAAGTGGAAATCCAGACAAAAAATAATCCCAATGCGAATATAGCGACTATAAATACAAGCAAAAGCTTGTTTCTTAGCGCTTTTTTGCTTCTAACTCTCGATGTTTTGCCTTTAAGTTTTCCAATGAGGCTACGCATGTAAAGGCAATAATATCATAAAACCGAAGATCGCTTTATCTAACAATAAAGCACGCGCTTTAAAAAGCGCGTGCTTTATTCAAACTTCGTTATGCTGCAGCGTCGTCTGAGACCAAGTCGTCGTCCTCAACAACTTCACCCAGTTCATCGTCCTCCTCATCTTCAAGATCGTCATCAAGAGGAACGCCGGTTGTTAAGTCATCGCTCATTACATTATCATCACTCATTTTTTGCAAAATTATCTTTTTAAACGATGCTTGCAAGGCAAGGCACCTTTTGAACTTCCTATTTGTACCAAATCTCTTTTCCTTTGCAAGTGCTACAAAGTGGGGTTGTGGATAGCACTAAACTGAAAAGGTCGCGCTAGCAGTCAAGGCCGCGGCAATCGCATCGTACTCATCGTCTTCGCGGACTTTCTGAGCGATAGAAATAAGCTTTGGAAGCATCGCCATCATTTGTTTCTTGTCCGCTCTGCCATATCCAGTTATTGCCGTTTTTATTTGGAGAGGAGTAAACTCCCGTATTTCCATGTCTGCGCAGGACGCGACATAAAGAAGCGTTCCTCGCGCCTCGGAAACTTTCATGGCGGTCTTTTGATTTTCATTAAAAAAAAGTTTTTCAATAGACAAGATCGATGGCTTATAAACTTTAATTACTTTCTCGATCTCCTTTCCAAGCTGGGATAATCTTTTGTGATGCTCTAAATCTTTTTTTGTAGTAATGCAATCTGAAAAAAGCAATACTTCTCTTCCTTGATGATTTTTTTCTATCACCGCAACTCCTATTTTTTCATACCCCGGGTCAATGCCTAAGATTCGAAAAGTGGCTTTAGGTTTTAGGTTTGGGGTATGAAGACGCATTCCATTTGTATATTAGTGTTGCTACTCGGCATTAGTATAGACTTCTTGCACTTCATCATTTTCCTCAAGCTCATCTACGAGGGCAGAGAGCTTCTCCGCGTCTTCTTCGGAGACACCAACTGTATTTCTAGGAACCCATCCTTCATGTGTTTTTTCAAAAGCCCACGTTGCGGATCCAATACCTGCTAGGGCAAGACCGTGTCTTGAAAGGATAAATTTAATCTCTTGCGCCGCTTTATTTCGGTTGCCAGTCAAAGCTTCTATGATTATCGCTACTCCGCCCGGACCGTATGCTTCATAGACAATACTTTCCAAATTTTCAGCAGTTTCGTTGGCTTTTTTTACGGCACGTTCAATGTTGTCCACGGGAACATTTGCTGCCCTCGCTCTTTCAATCGCAGATTTAAGGGATGGTGAAGAAGGATTTCCTTGAGCCATTTTCGCCTCTACTGAAATCATTCGCAAGAGCTTGCCAAAAATTTTGCTTTTTTGGGCATCAGTTTTCTCTTTTTGTCGTTTTATCTTTGACCACTTGTTATGTCCCGACATTTTTTTAGATTAGTTTTTCTTGTAAATTTGCTGGGAGTTTCTTTTTCAAATGTTTATATCCACGTTCCGTGGCCACTCGCCCTCTCTGGGTACGCTCAAGAAAGCCAATCTGAAGCAGGTATGGCTCGTTGAATTCCTCCAAGGTCTCCTCTTCTTCAGAAAGAGAAGCGGCCAGGGTATTGAGTCCCACTGGACCGCCTGTAAATTTATCAATGATAGTTTCAATTACCGCTCTATCTGAGGCTCCGAGACCCATTTCATCTACTCCAAGGAGGGTAAGAGCTTCATTCACCGTCTCTAAAGTAAAATGTTTCCTATGAACTTGGGCGTAGTCACGCACTCTCTTCAAAAGATAATTGGCGGTACGGGGAGTGAACCTGCTTCTCTTTGCGATTTCTTGAATGGCATCCATATCCACGTTCACCCCAAGTATTTCTGCTGACCTTTTTAGTATTTTCTCAATCTCCTCTTTTGTATAAAATTCCAGTCGAAACACACCCCCCGAGAATCTTGAACGAAGAGGGGACGAAACAGAGCCTACTTTTGTTGTGGCTGCTATGAGAGTAAATGGTGGAAGTTCGAGCTGAATGGTGCGAGCTGAAGGTCCTTTGCCGATAATAATGTCTAAATGTCCTGATTCCATAGCCGGATAAAGAATTTCTTCCACCGCTTTATTAAGACGATGTATCTCATCAATGAAAAGAATGTCGCCCGCAGATAGATTCGTAAGTACCGAAGCCAAATCACCCACACGTTCAATCGCCGGGCCGGAGGTTGACTTCATTTGAGCAGAAGTTTCTTTGGCAATTAAGTGGGCGAGAGTGGTCTTGCCCAAACCTGGAGGTCCGTAGAAGAGAATGTGTTCTGGAGGATGATTTCTTTCCTGCGCGGCGGAGATTAGGATGTTGAGATTATTTTTTATGCCTTCCTGTCCGACGTATTCATCCCAACGGGAAGGACGAAGAGTTTGGTCAAGGAAACCCAGATCCTTTCCTTCCTTGCCATCCGCGATATCAACTTTCTTTTTCTGATCCTTTTTTGTCGCCATTTTTTAATTATACTCAAATTGTGGGATTTTATGCTTTAAACATTATATCTCAAATCAGCTGAGGCTGGGTTGACAAAAAATTTTTAATATGCTAAACTGCCGGCATCACTGGAAATGGCCTGAAAAGGCGTTTCAGAGTTCCGTCCCAGCACTCTCCTATAGATGCTGGGATATTACATCCAGAATATAAATCTCTAAGCAACGAGGCTCCGGCCTACTTAAGCGTTTACTCGAGGACGTCCTGGTCTGGCTTGCCAACGCTGGGACGCCCCTTAGAATACTCGCTTGGCTTTTTGTACGACTACTTAAAGTGTTGCTTAGAGATTTATGCTCTGGATACTTTCTTTGCCGAAAGCAATCCTGATTCCCATTATTCACAAATCGCGGGCAAGTGTAAGTGGAAAAATCTTTCGGATACACAAAGCCAATGTTGTAAAGCTAAGTCAAAACTCCAAGTCTTACTCCTCTTTGTCTAAGTCCACCACTCTGCCGAGTTCTGCGATAGAAGTAAGGCCTTGAAGCACCTTTATTACGCCATCTTGCTTGAGTGTAAGATTTTTTTGAGGAGTAGCAGCTTTTCTGATCTCTCTTTCGCTTGGATTTGCCAATATTATTTTCTCAACTTCCTCATCCGAGAATATCGCTTCAAATATTCCTGTTCGTCCCATAAAACCGGTTGAATCGCATTCCTTGCATCCAGGCGCCTCCCAAATTTTTTCTTTTTGAATTCCATTGAGATACTCTGGGTCGAGCACATTTGCAAGAGTGTCATCAATCAATTTTCTTTCTGTCTCGTCCGGCACTTTTTCTTGTTTACAGTGAGGGCAAAGAGTTCGTATGAGTCTTTGCGCGATAGAAATATTCACAGCAGATGTAATAACCTTCGGATTTACTCCTAGATCAATAAGCCTGGGAAATGTACCCGCGGCATTATTGGTGTGCAATGTTGAAAGAACAAGGTGTCCGGTGAGAGCCGCATTCACTGCTACCTCTGCAGTTTCTTCGTCACGAATTTCTCCCACCAAGATTACGTCCGGATCCTGACGCAAAGCGGAGCGCAGACCCGAGGCGAATGTGTATTCTTTGTCGGGGTCTGTCTGGGTTTGTACGATTCCCGGGAGATGATATTCAATCGGATTTTCAATGGTAATTATTTTTACTTCAGGGCTGTGAATTTTTTTCAAAAATGAATAGAGGGTGGTGGTCTTACCGGAGCCGGTCGGGCCTGTTACAAGTATCATGCCGTTTGGTTTTTTAATTTCTCTCAGGAAAAGAGCAAAAAGTTTAGGGTGAATTCCGCGTTCTTCCAGGGCAACTGAAGTCGCGTTTGGATTAAGCACTCTAAGCACCACCGACTCGCTATAAGAACCTGGAAGTATTGATGTTCGAACTTCCACATCTCCATCTGGAAGTTTTATTGAAAAACGGCCGTCCTGCGCGCCTGTGAGATTTAGCTTGAGCTCGGATATGAGCTTGATACGAGAGAGGAGAAGTTTATAGGTTTCCAAATCAAAAGTAAGAATATCGGTAAGCACTCCATCAAGGCGATATCTAAGTCGGACATAATCTTCTTCAGGCTCAAGATGAATATCAGAAGCTTTTCTCGCAAGACCTCCTGCTAAAATGATTTCTAGAATTCGTGATATTCGATAACTCTTCTTCATCCCTAAAATCTCCTCAATCTCGTGTCGGATTTCTTCCAAGCTTGTTATTTTTCCCAAGAGCTCAACAATCTCTTCATTTGAAATATCCAGCGCCCCGCTTTTTGTCTCAAAGGAGTATGAAAGATCTTTATATCTGTCCCATACTTTATTGAGGCTTGCATGAGAGACCATATATACGGTAGGAATATAGTTTCTTTTTTTGAGATCCTCGATTACTTCCACAGTTTTTTCGTTTTCAGGCGCAAGAACAGCTATGTCAATGCGCTTGTCTATAATATTAAACACAGCCATGCTGGCCTCTCGAGCATCGGCCTCTTTAATCACGCGCAAAGCGTCAATGTTTATTGGCACGACAGAGAGGTCTAGATAACTAATCCCGTATTTAGCCGAAAGGGTGGAGGCGAGCTCCTCCTCCTCACGTTTTTTGAGTTCCTCTAATCTTTTTTCCTGTTTGTCTTCGTTGAATTGAACTGTCATTTGTGTCGTCATTTTAGCACTAAGTAGAGCCATAAAAAAGAGAAGTTTAAACTTGACTTTTATATATGAAATATGATATAATGTTGTTAGTTAAGAAAACACAAACAATCTGAGCCAAGGAGGCTCTATGTACCGGTTTCGCCAGTTCTTTCTCTCCCTTCTCGCCGTGCTGGCTTTCTCCGGCTGTTACCAGACAAAGGTAAGGTTGGACCAGCCGGTAACGGTGGGAATCCCTGGGAAGGTGTATCAGGCGACGACGGCGGAGGTGTCCGTTGACGTGGTCAACAACTCGGGGATGATGGGGGACATTCTTGTCGGTGAGACTTTTATAGACAGTCTCGGCGCCGGGGATGTACGCAATGTCGGTTTCTATTGCAACGGGATGGTTGTCTGGTTGCAACAGAACCGACGGTTCCAACACCGTGGAAGCTACAACGTGTTCGTCCGCTTCAAACCACGAGACAACACTTACGAGACTCTCTCACGGTCAGTAAGCGTCAATTGTGGAACAAGGCGGACAATGGAGTTCAACGTTCGCTTTCTGAGGCCTATCCGTACACAGAGGTAGGCTAGTGAACGGTGGAGCGCGC
>MHVX01000014.1:6254-6646 GCA_001823875.1 Candidatus Zambryskibacteria bacterium RIFCSPHIGHO2_12_FULL_43_12b | reverse complement strand
CGCAAGCGACCTCTACGCATCAGGAAGCAAACCACGCGATGTTTGATTAAACATCGCGTGGTTTGCTTCCTGTCTTTTTAGTTTAATACAATCCAGGTATTCGCACTGGATAGAGTTTTGGATCTATTGTTCTCTCAAAGCACTGCATTCCCGTCTTATGCATCCAGCTTTCACTTACTTCCCCGCCCATCATGTATGGTTTTGTAAGATTCGTAGCAGATGTAGCCTCTGTGTTAAAGTCAGCGCAAAGCTCAAACACCATCCCTTTCACTTTCCTATACCTGTAGTCCTCCTTTGACTGAGGATCCTTAGGAACATTATAGCCAGATATCGGATCAGTTAAATCTGTTAGAGTTTCAGGCAGAGAGCCTTTCTGTTGCCAGTAATTGATT
>MHVX01000014.1:0-6235 GCA_001823875.1 Candidatus Zambryskibacteria bacterium RIFCSPHIGHO2_12_FULL_43_12b | reverse complement strand
GGAGATCGCTAATTTTGTCAGCGTCAAATCTAATCATACGCTGACTGCGGGGAGAGCCAATCACTGTGAAGCCCGCGATTATAGAGCCGATAACTAGAATTCCCGCGAGGATTCTCCAATAATTCCTTATTGTAGGAGTCAGTCCGTCTTTTAAATCCTGCAAAAAATAGCTAAATAGTCCGCCAGCAACTACCAGTACTGCGAGTACTTTAAGCAAGAAACCGGCAGTCAATTCGCGACCATCAAGGAAGAAATAAATCAGCGTTATAAGATCTCCTGATACAGCAATTCCAGTAACAAACAGAGTGATATATACAAGCCATCTTCGTATTGCTAATTGCTTACGCTCCGGTTCCTGCTCGTAGCTCTTACGAAGAACATTATTCAGAAATAGAAATAACGGAAACACCACAATCAAGACAGCTACCGGAAGGCTGATAGATGGCCCAAAGAAATACCTGTCAATTTGCGGATAAGCAACATTGATTACCCTAAATAGTAAATTTAACAAGGCTATAGTTCCAGCGTAGAGCGAAACCATAGCTGCAAGGTGCAAGAAGAAGTCTTTTGCTGTTGTTTTCATTTTCTTAAGAATGGGAGGTAAAACCTCCAATAGATATTAATAATAAATTAAGCATTGAAATTTTACCCCTTTTTGAGGCTATTTTCAAGTCAGAGCGAGAACTATATTAAAAAAACTAGAACGGAGATAGCAAGAAATATGAAGGGCAGGATGTAGCCGTAACGCATTTCCTTCAACTGCTCATTCAGGATCTCTGTTTAAAATTTTGCTAAATTTTAAACTCTATGACATCTCCATCCTGCACGATACACTCCTTTCCTTCAGTTCTCACCCACCCTCTTTCTCGTGCTTGAGCGTATGATCCCGCTTCTAGTAGTTTATTCCAAGCGATTACATCCGCGCGAATAAATTTTTCTTTAAAGTCAGTATGGATTGCTGTTCCGGCCTCCGGTGCAGTAGAGCCTCTCTTTATAGTCCATCCGCGTGTTTCATCTTCTCCAGTTGTAAAGTAGGTAATGAGATCCAGCATTTTATAACTTTCTGTAATAAGGCTATCCAGTCCATCACCAAACACAGAGTCAATTTTCACATAGGGTCCTGGTATTTTTGAAATATCAAAGTCTGCAATATTGCTCGCGGCGGAAGTATTGAGTACATAAAGCACTGGCTTCATCGTAAGCAAATGCAAGCCTTTCGCAGACACAATTTCTTTATCATCCAGAACAGCCGTATGAGCAAATTTCTCCGCCTCAAGTACAGCTTTAATCTTTTCCAATGCTCCATGCTCTATAACCGCATTCTTATCTCCTCTCTTGATGTCGCTTCCAATAGTTCCCATCCTTTTATTGACCGTCTGGAGATCTGCAAGAATAAGCTCCAGGTTTATGACGCCAATATCACTAAGCGGGTCAACTTTGTTATGGACGTGGATAATATCTTTATCCTCAAACACTCTCACCACTTGAGCAATCGCATCTACCTCGCGAATATTTGTTAGAAATGCATTGCCAAGTCCCTCACCGGCAGATGCACCCTTTACGAGTCCTGCAATGTCCACAAATTCCACAACCGCTGGAAGAGTCTTTGCTGATTTAGAAAATTCTGAAAGTTTCCAGAGCCTTTCGTCTGGCACTGGCACAACTCCAACAGAAGGATCAATCGTGCAAAATGGATAATTTTCAGCAGGAACAGACTTCTTCGTCAAAGCATTAAAAAGCGTGGATTTCCCCACGTTTGGTAGCCCCACAATTCCGATTGATAGTTTCATACTATGTATTTAAGCAGATATTTATATCACTTAAACCTAAATTAGTATATTCCACCATTCGCTCGAATTAGACTATATAATCTCTGTTATCTGGCTTTTCTCCCCTTTTTATAAATCCTACTCTTTATCCAATCTCGTCTCCATGCTCCCATATGTTTCAGATAGCCATATTTATACAAACGAATTGGCGAGAATCCCGCGAACCACAAAATCCCTTTCCTCATTTCGTTCGTAGTGTCACCAAACACAATTCGCAAGATGACAGGCATTGTGTCAGACGTCACAAACATGCTTGCCGAGCGACCTTTTAAGAGTCTATTCCATCCGTATCCGTGATGCGGAAAACGATAGGCAAATCCCGGAGTCCACGCTCTGTCAAAAAGACCTTTAAGAAGGGCTGGCATAGTGGAAAACCATGTTGGATAAAAAACGACAAAATGATCGCACCATTTAACGTTCTCCTGAAATGCAAGTAAGTCTGGCTCAAGCTCCTGCACAACTTTGTATCCTTTATGCAAGATTGGATCAAATTTCATCTCACCGACATTCTGCCTTCTTACTTCAAGCCCTGCTTCGGCTGCACCCCTTTCATACTCTGTTGCCAGAGTTGAATTGAAACTATCGGCATCAGGATGTCCTAGAAGAATGAAAATTTTTCTTTTACGCATTTGTGATTATTCCATTAGCTGTTATCACTTGTCTGTTGTTCAAGGTATGATTTTGCTCCGTAAAGTCCTCCTAGATCTCCAAGCTCAGACCTTTTAAGCGGCGGCAAGACAGGGTAAATCTTCACTATCTGACGAAGATGTGCCTCAACTCTTTCAAGTGGCACTCCAATCTTATTCATCATTGATCCACCAAGCACAACCACATCCGGAGACCAATGCATGATCGTGTTGTTAAGCCCCACTGCAAGGATATGTGCCATCTTTTCCCAAAATTCCTGGTCATTAATTAGAGCTGGCTTCTTACCCATTCTTGCCTCCACCCACCTTCCGCCTATCATACTTTCAAGATCAATTCCCTCTTCAGTTGGAAATATTGTTCTGTCCATATCTACAATTTGATGCCCCGGTTCAAATCCAATTACTTTTTCATCAATTCGTCCATCCACTATTCGCGCACCACCAACACCAGTGCTTACCGTGAAATAAACCACAATGCCAAAATCTCTACCAGCTCCATATGTCGCTTCTCCCAGCCCAACCATAGCCGCATCATTTTCAACATACACTTTCGCCTGAAATTCATCTTCCAAGGTCTGCTTCAAAGGCTTTCCCACCCAGTCGGGCAAATTAGGACTAGAAATAAGACTATTTTTGCTTCTATCCCAAGGCCCGGCAATTCCACCAGCAATTTTAGAAATTTCTTCTGTGTCCGCAAGCTCTCTTATAGAGCCTAAAAGCCGCGAGAGACCATCACCATACATTTTAGAAGTGTCATAAACTATCGGCTCACTCATGTCTCCGTTCTTATCTAATCTGGCAATTCGAGTTTTTGTCCCGCCTATGTCAAATAAGATCTGCATTAGAATTAAGAAATTGGAATTAAGTAATAAGAACTAAATTGAGGTCTATTATAGCATTATTCCCCATTCGCGGTTCTTGAGTATTTATTCTAAAGCTCGTTTCGCGCGCGTTTTGTATTCCTCCACAGCCGGCTGATCAAAAGCATTTACACTCCATAATTTTGAAAGAAATATAGTCTGCAGCATCGCAAATGTCATATATTCTCCGATAGTTTTAAGCGAAATATCCGATAATATAATATCAAAGTAAGGTAGATTATTTTTGAAATATGATTCCTGCACGGATTGGAGGATTGCATTATTGATTTCGGAAAACGACTTACTTGTCACATTTGCGGAAAGCGCGTCAATCTCCAAGGAGTCCCCTATACTCTCTTCTTCACTTAAATGGACTGAAACAAAAGATGTAATTTTATTTTTAGGACCATCAAGAACAAGCTGAAGGCTTGAGTGCAAGTCTGTGGTTCCAATAGAAACAGTCGGAGTGATCCCTTTCCCTGTCTTGCCTAAGCTTTCCGCAACAAGCTGTCTGTGCCACTTGCCCAGAGTCTCAAGTCTGGGAGAAAAGAAAAACAAGTCATAGATATTATGTCCACGCCCGTATTCCTCATCAATGGCAAAGGCAGTTTCAAGTGAAATGTTTTCTTTCAAGCCAATAAATTTTCGAAATACTTCGCGCGCTCCAGAAAGAAGATCATCCGCGGGATAACCATAGAGCATCATTGGCAGTAGTGTTGTCGGTGAAAAAGCGCCAAACCTGTCAGAAAAAACATCCGGCAGTAATACAAGCGAAATATTTTTTTCTTTTGCAGAAAGATCAAGCTTTGAACCGCCTCCAGTGACCACTACTGTCCTATCTCTAATATCACCAAATCTAGCCTCCAAATGCGACAAAAGGAATTCAGTATTTGCCAGAGTCTCCAAAGTCTCACCGGATTTGCTCACAATCACCACTACAAAATCCTCCTTTTTGTTTAATGTCTTTATATGAAGAAGGACTGGCTCTGATACGCTTTCATCAACAGTATCTAAAAAAATCATTTTCCTCTCTGCGTCATACGCACTCTCGCCATAGCCTGAAAGCGCATCGTGAATAGCTTTTGTGGCCAGATTTGCCCCTCCAATGCCTATCACGAAGACAGTTTTAGGCAGGTGATGACCGTTTATTTTTTTTACCAAAGCTGTCAGCTTTTCAAGCAGGTCTTTATCGTTTAAAAACGCAAATAACGATTCATGTTCCCTGTAAGAAAAATCTTCCGAGAAAGCGATGAGTTTCCGGAGAACCTCTTCTAGGTTTGCTTTGACTGTTTTTTTTTCTTTGCCTTCTATATTAATCTTCTGGCGCAGTAAAATTGTCATTATCTAAGTATAGCAGAGTGATCTAGACACATTTATGTGTTTTGAGCTTCCAAAATATATTTGACAGAATGCCTTTGAGCTGATAATATTTTTTTAGAAATAAACCTTGGAGGAGAAGATGCCGATCGAACGCACCGCCAACTGGTGGCAAGCCTTTCTTGAGGAGAAATTATCAGGATGGCAGCTACGAGTCGTGATTCCTCGGATGAGAATGGATCCAATTACCATGCTGGGGATGATCAGGGGAGTAGAGGTACGAGCAACTGATGATAAGCTTTATTCTGTCACGTTTCATATGCCTGTCGTTGGATTCTCAGGCACAATGGACCCCTACGAATGGAACTGGTCTGACAAGAACCCCCCGCATACTTTCCAGCTAACCGAAGCCAACTTCCTTCAACTAGAGAGGGTTGACGAAACGGCAGGCGGTGCCAACTTTGCGCTTCAGAATCCCGCAGTACAGCTTTTTCTGATACCTCCAAGCGCCGATCTCTTTCTAAGAGGAATACCAGAATAGTGAACCCGACGCGCCACTTTCACAGTGGCGCGGTTTTCTATAAAAAATTACAATTTCAGCACTTTCTCCAAATCCTCGAGAAATCCGGGAGTAGCGGTGTAGTTTTTGGAATCTTCAGGAGTAATCCAAACAAACTCCGAATGCTCCCAACTTAATTTTAGATTTGGATTCGTAATTTCAACTAAGAAAACATGCCTTATCCATTCCCTATCCAATTCCTTATCAAGGAATAGGTACGTCTCCCCCTGCTTAATCTCTTTAATATCGGAATCCTTAAGCCCAAGCTCTTCTTGTATTTCAAATCTCACTTTTTCTTCCATTGTCTTCTCATCATCCACGAATCCGGCGAGGCATGACCAAAGACCTTGATAAGTAAGGACTTTCTCGCTTCTTTTTACCAATAGAAACTTATCCCTGTATTTTACGAAGATAACAATAACTGGAGCTGAGCGAGCATGAGTGTAATCTGTGGTCATCACTACATTATAGCTTCATGCGATTATCCTCAGACGATGAACTTGGGGATAAGAAAGTAGGCAAAAGACTGCTCATCTGCGATTGGAAATATAACGCTAGCTTTGGCTGAGTTTACGATTCCAAAGCACTATCTCAACTTTTCTCTTTCCTCCGTAATTCCAGCTATGTTTCGTTGGATATCTCAACTTGGAGCTATTGCTAACCGCCTTGCCTCCTCCAATATAAAAGCCAATGTGTTTATGCATATCCTTTCCAAACTCTCTGTCAGCTTTCCATACTATTACACTGCCCAGAACAGGCTTCTCAACTTTGTTCCAACCTGATCTCATCAAATCTCGCACTGTGGAATCTACAGTTGCGTGCACGCCCTTAAGTTGCTTAAAAAGATATAAAATTGAAGATACGTAATACGCGCAGGAAAGTCTGCCTCCTTTAAGTATGTCAACCTTTTTGCCACTGACTATTGCAACTAGACTTCTATATTGTTTTGAACCAATGCTATTTAAAATAGCCGACTGATAGGTCTGAAAGATCTGTAGATTAATTTTATTCTTTTTTCTCTTC
>MHVX01000013.1 GCA_001823875.1 Candidatus Zambryskibacteria bacterium RIFCSPHIGHO2_12_FULL_43_12b | reverse complement strand
TCAAATATCTCATTCTCTACCGGTGGCAGAAATACCGTATATGGGTCATTTAAAGATGAGGCGAGGCCTTCTATAGCGCCCCACACCTTATCCTGATCTGTGACTGTCTTAGTTGTTGTTGCTGGAACAAATTTCTCATTAAGAACATCCCATGCCTTCCAGAAAGGAGCAAAATCCACTCCCACAGGAGTGCCGGCTTTAGAATTTTCCACATCATTCTCTACCTGTTTTGCGCTCTCCCTTACGCCTACAGTCTTTCCAACAGAAAAGGAGCCCACAACTAAAACTATTAAAATGCCCGCAAGCGCAATATTTTTGTTATACGAATTCATTTAAGTAGTTCATTATGGCAAATCCAACTGCCACTAGTCAAAGAATACTTGAAAAGTGTTACAATAATAGAAATGGTAAACCGCCATAAGTACAAAGATACTGTTTGGATAGATCTCAATCATCCCACCACTGAAGAGGTGCGGATGGTAATGGAAGAATTCACAATCCACCCCTCTATTGCCCACGAGCTCATATCTCCCACAGAGAAGTCTCGTGTGGAGCTTCACAACAAATATATCTATATAATTCTTCATTTTCCAGTCATTAAGCATGGCAAGGAAAATAAGGGTCGCCATGAAGTAGATTTTATTATTGGAGACAAGTTCCTCATAACGGCCAGATACGACAGCATAGACGCGATTGACGGCTTTTCCAAAATGGTGGAGGTAAACAGTATCCTGGACAGGGAATTTTCAGACGATTGCAACGGCATCCTCTTTTTCGGAATAATCAAGGAAATCTATCATTCTCTGTTTATTGAACTGGAGTATATAGAGAAGTGGCTAGCTAAAGTGGAAGAAGGTATTTTTGCGGAAAAGGAGAAAGAGATGGTCGTCGCTATATCTAAAGTCAGCAGATCTTTGCTTAACTTCAAAAAATCAACAGCTCTTCATAAAGAAGTGCTTAAATCGCTTGGAGAATTTGGTGAAAAGATATTTGACGATAAGTTTGCCTATCATGTCAGGCGAAGTCTGGACGAATATCTAAAAGTGGAAGATGCGTTAAACAATAATATTGACGCCGTGAGCGAGCTACGTGAGACCAACAATTCCCTACTTACTACAAAGCAAAATGAGATAATGAAAGTACTTACAGTAGTCACGTTCATTTTCTCACCTCTTGCCCTCATTGCTTCGGTAATGCAGATAGAAACACGTATCCGCCCCATTATTGGCCAGCCAAATGATATATGGCTTATATACGGATTCTTTCTTGGGCTAGGACTTCTAATGTATGCAGTTTTTAAGCTTAAGAGATGGCTCTAAATAAATTCAAACTTGTGGCTTTTAGCTTTTAGCTTAAACTTTAGGAATGCTGAAATTAACGAATACCCTGACCGGCAAAAAAGAGGAATTTGAACCGCTTCATGACAAAGAGGTGGGCATGTATACTTGCGGACCGACAGTCTATAACTTCGCTCACATTGGCAACCTTCGCTCCTATGTATTCGCGGATGTCCTTAGGCGTTCATTGGAATGGGAAGGCTTTAAGGTAAAACAGATAATAAATATTACAGACGTTGGACATCTCACAGGTGACAGTGATGAAAGCGGCGAGGACAAAATGGTAAAAGCGCTTAAGCGCGAAGGCAAACCCCAGACAAAAGAGGCTATGAGAGAAATTGCCGATTTTTATTTTGAAAAATTTAAAGAAGACATAACTAAACTAAACATTGAGCTTCCTGAAAAATTCCCTTTTGCAACTGACCATATAGACGATTACATAAAACTGATTGAGATACTTCTTGAAAAAGGCTTTGCCTATAAAATCAGCGACGGAATATATTTTGATACGAGTAAATTTCCAGAATACGGGAAGCTTGGAAACATCAAGCTAGAAGCAGAAGACCAGACTCAGAGCAGAGTGGGAGTAAATACAGAGAAAAAGAATTTTCGAGATTTCTCGCTTTGGAAATTCGGCGAAAATGGCTGGGTCTCTCCGTGGGGCAAGGGTTTTCCAGGCTGGCACATAGAATGCTCGGCTATGGCAATGAAATATTTGGGTGAGACTTTTGACATCCATACTGGAGGCATTGATCACATTCCTACACATCACAACAATGAAATTGCTCAGTCTGAGTCAGCCACAGGAAAACCTCTTGCACGTTATTGGCTTCACAACGCTCATGTCATTACAGACGGCGCCAAGATGGCAAAATCTGAAGATAATTTTATTCAGCTCAACACTCTAATTGAGCGTGGTATTCACCCGCTTGCCTATCGCTACTGGCTCCAGCAGGCTCGCTATAATTCGCCAATCAACTTCACATGGGAAGCGGTAGAGGCAGCTCAAGTTGGCTTCAAGCGCCTAGTCCAACAATTCGCCAACTTGGCGATCCAATCCCCAAGTCCTTCAGACGTTGGACGTCTGGAAGAATATCGGGCTAAGTTTAAGGATTTTACTGAGGATGATCTCAATACTCCAGAAGCACTGGCGCTAATCTGGGAATTGCTTAGAGACGAAAGTGTGATTGATTCAGATAAAAGAAATTTGATTTTAGACTTCGATAAAGTGCTTGGGTTAAATATTCAAAATACAAATTTTCCTACTGAAAATATTGGGGTTAAGGATTTACCCGAAGAAATTCAACAAATGATTAGTGAGAGGGGTGAAGCAAGAAAAAATAAAGATTTTCAAAAGTCTGATAAACTCCGTGAAAAAATAATTTCTGCAGGATACTCAGTCGAGGACAAGCCGGCAGGACCTGAGATTTACAAAATATAATAAATGGGCGGCTTCGCATGCGAAGCCGCCCATCACACCTACTTCCCCATCTCCACTAACCTGATGTTCCGCATCATCCTTGCACGGAACAGTGACTCAAAAAGAGGGTTACCCCCTCGAATGTTCGAATTCCTGAAGCAGACCTCACTTCCCGCCACATTCACCAGTCTCCAGTAAAGCGACACGATAGCTGAGTCGCTCCTCTCCTGTGCTGCAAATACTGCCTGTCCACGGAGCGTGAGAAGGTCGTTTCCTTCGTGCATCTCAAGATGTTCCACAGCTTCCACACACAGAGACTGGATTGGAGTACTGCCGGTGTCATACTTCGACACGACTCCGTGCATATCCAGATGAAGTCTCTCGTAAACCTCACGGATATTTGAAGAGTCTATGTCTGTGAAGACATCGAAGTGCTTCGGAGAGTACTTCAACTCGATACTCTGAGCCTTTGACTCAGGGTAAACAGACTGCGCCTTGCATCCAAATGTGAAGAAACAGAGGAAGGCACCAAAGATCGTCCGCATACAACCTCCGCGTGATGGGTTTTCAAATCTTTTTATATTATACTGGATGGTGGATTAATTGTCAACTTACGATTCCCTGACTATTTTCATCCCCAAATTGCTCACAGGTTATGCCTATTTTGGCATTTTTCTTTTTATTTTCTACGCATGTTAGAATGCCGTCATGGCTCAAAACATCATTCGGGAAAAGGTACGCATTCCTCCACAAAGTCTTGAGGCGGAAATGGCTCTCTTAGGTTCTATTATGCTTCGACCGGAGGCGATCTACGAGATTATGGACATAATATCCCCCACTTCTTTTTACGCTGAGAAGCACGGCATAATCTATGAAACAATGATGGAACTTTTTGGAAAAAGGAGTCCTATTGATCTCCTCTCTCTATCTTCTCGTCTTAAAGAAAAAAAGCTCCTTGACCAAATCGGCGGAGCAAGCTATCTCACAGAGCTTGTAAACACGGTTCCGTCCTCCACGAATATCAAGCATTATGCGGAAATTGTCCAGAAAAAGTACGCAATGCGTCGTCTGATTGAGGCGTCAGAATTCATCGCTTCTATCGGATTTGATGAGGGACAAGATCTTGAAGAAGCATTGGACAAGGCGGAGAAAAGAGTTTTTGAAGTCACAAATGCTGGAGCAGCGCACAAGTTTACTCATCTCAAGGACGAGCTTTCCGAAGCATGGGAAAGATTGGATAAGCTTCATAATTCAAAAGGAGAACTTCGTGGAGTGCCTACGGGCTTCCCTGAACTTGATAATAAACTCGCTGGACTTCAGAAAGCAGACCTCATCATACTCGCGGCCCGTCCCTCCATGGGAAAGACTTCTCTTGCCCTAGACATAGCTAGGCAGACCGCGGTAAATCACAACATCCCTGTCGGAATATTTTCTCTTGAAATGAGCGCCCAACAACTTGTGGATCGTATGCTCGCCGCACAGTCCAATGTGGACGCATGGAAACTCCGTACAGGCAAACTTTCGCGTGAGGAGGATTTTCAAGCAATAAGGCACTCATTAGACAAACTTTCTCAAGCGCCTATCTATATTGATGATCAAGCCGGAAACAACATCATACGCATGCGTTCGGTGGCGCGCAGACTTAAAAGCGAAAAAGGTCTCGGACTTCTTATCGTGGACTACCTGCAACTGATGTTGCCAACAGGCAATAAGCATAATGACAATTTGGTTCAACAGGTAACCGAGATTTCTCGCTCATTAAAAAACCTCGCGCGTGATCTTGATATCCCCGTACTCGCTCTCTCCCAGCTTTCTAGAGCAGTTGAGAGCCGTGGTGGCAAACCTCGCCTTTCTGACCTGCGCGATTCTGGTTCTATTGAGCAGGACGCGGATGTGGTGATGTTTATTCACAGAGAAGATAAGTACAAGGACGAATCGGAAAAGACAAACATTGCCGAAATCTTGATAGAAAAGCACCGAAATGGAGAGACAGGAAAGGTAGAGCTGTTTTTCAACGCGCAAAAAGCCACTTTTCAGACAATTGATAAAAATGTTTACGCAGGAGAAGCCGCAACTGACTTCAAAGGCTTCTAGTAAATTTCTTAAATGAATTCTTTTGATAAACTCACAAAGTTGTTTTCTGACTTCCCTGGTATTGGCCCTCGCCAGGCAAAGCGTTTTGTGTATTTTCTTCTAACACGAAATCCAAGTTATATTGACGAATTTATCACTCTTATCAAGAGCATAAAAGCGGATAGCGCTCTATGTTCATCATGCTTCCGCTATTTTATTTCAAACAAAAGCCCATCAACCCTCTGTCCCATATGCAATGATAGAAATCGCGACCTCACTAAGCTAATGATCGTAGCCAGAGATGTTGATATGGAGAATATGGAAAAGACTGGCGTTTATGACGGATATTATTTTGTCCTCGGAGGCACTGTGCCTATACTTGAAAAGGAGCCCGAGAGACTCGTGCGAATAAAAGAACTTGAAAAAAGGTTGGCTAAGGAAGCTGACCTAAAGGAAATAATCATAGCGATGAATGCAAACCCCGAGGGAGAGAATACTGAAGATTTTTTAAGATTGCGAATTAAGGAAATTTCGGGAGCAAAAAACATCAACCTCTCAACTCTTGGTCGCGGACTTTCTACCGGTATTGAGCTTGAATATTCTGATTCCGACACCCTCAAAAGCGCTCTCAAAAACCGCGAGCACACCTCCTAACTTTATAAATCTATTCTAATGTTCTCAAGAACATTAGAATAGATTTATAAAAACAAAAAAGGTCGTGCTGGAAGTAAATCCCAGCACGACCTCATACGACTACACGGAAACCTTTTCCGCCTCTTCCAACGCCTTGCGATGGGTGTAGAAGAGTCCGCCATCCTTTGGATCAACCATGAGCTCTTTTGCCGTCCGCCAGAAGGGAGGAGACTGTCTGTCTCCGTCGTCGTCCACCCTCTCTTCCTTCCGGAGCTCTCCATCGCACTCACGAAAATGCGATATGAAGAAGAACTTCACGTGACCCCTGCTTCGCTCATCTTTGTGGACGAGCTGAGGATTTCGAGAGGTTAATCCCGTCTCCTCATGTGTCTCTCGATCAAGCGTAAGCAGGATCTCTTCCCCGGGATGGTCATTGTTCGTTCCCGCAGGAAACTTGACTTGCACTCCTTTACCGGAGTCATACTCGAAGACGAGGTACACTCTCTCGCCGTCAATTTCATCCATGATGAGGTGCGCGGCGAGATGGCTTTCCGTGTGTGAAAGTACCCGAGTGGCGTTCACTCTGGCCTCCTGGGCCTAAGGTCTTAACCTTAAATCGTGAGGAGAGCAAACTGCACTCTCTACCTAACATTATATCACAGTTTTAATTCAAAAGTCAAGTATAATTCACACCAAAAAACGCCTAATTTGAGGCGTTTTTTGGTGCTCCATAGTTTTCCGCGTATTATTTAATTTTATCTATCACAACCTCAAAATAAGGCTGTCTGTGACCGTTTTTCTTAAAATACCTGCTCTTTTGCTTGTATTTAATTACTGTAATCTTGGTAGCCCGAGCAATTTCCTTTATCGTAGCCTCTACCTTTGAATCGGCTAGATATGGAGTTCCAATTTTAGTATCAGCTCCAGTATTCACTAGGAGCACATTGTCAAAGCTGACCTTATCTCCGGCCTTGTAGTCACCTTTGAGTTTCTCAATTCGTAGGGCCTTCCCCTCTCTTACCACATACTGCTTTCCTCCTGTGGTGATCACAGCAAAATCACTCGGATTGCCGGCCTCTTTTTTCGGTGATTTAACTGCCTTCACAGTAGACTTTTTAGTTGTTGATTTCGTAGGCATAGGCGTACTATTCTACACATTTATTTTAAAAGGTAAAGTGAAACCCCCACCACTTTCGTGGTGGGGGTGGAACAAAGATCACCTCCCCGCAAAGTGAGTGGCTACTGATGTCACCTTGTCAGAACCACCACCTTACGGAGAGGCAATACCTCCGCGCTTCCCTGCAAAGAGCTTCCTCAAAATCTCCTCCATCAGTTGGGGGATGATTTCAGTATAAAGTAGGCAGTAATTGGTAGAAAGTGAGCAATCCACACCCAGACTAGATGTTAGTGGTTGGGTTTTAGGTGTTAGAAGTATTTCAAATCAGTCCTCTAAAACAGGTTTATCTAAAGTCAAAGGTTCAATCCCGACAGCCTTGTCAGTGATCCTCATTACATCTTTATCAA
>MHVX01000012.1 GCA_001823875.1 Candidatus Zambryskibacteria bacterium RIFCSPHIGHO2_12_FULL_43_12b | reverse complement strand
ATGGTTGGGGAGGGAACCCAGAAGAAGGATGGTTTCCGTGGGCTAAAAAGGAATTAGAGAAGAAAGGTTTTGAAGTGTATGTTCCAACGATGCCTGATGCTTACGGTAAGAAGCAACCTCAGATCGAGCCTCGCATAAACGCAATCAAGGAGTCAGTTGGAGTACCCGACGAAAATACATACTTCATTGGGCATAGTATTGGGTGTCAAAGTATTGATCGATATCTCGAAACTCTGCCGCTAGAGACGAAGATAGGCGGGGTGGTATACGTTGCGAGGTGGCTTACCCTTAAGGGTCTAGATGATTATGAGAAAGAGGATAGAGAAACAGCAAAGCCGTGGCTTGAAACTCCTATAGATTTCGAAAAGGTAAGAATTATTTCTCCTAAGTCAGTTGCTATCTTTACAAAAAATGATCCATTTGTGGACGTTGGGAATGCTGAGTTTTTCCGCGAGAAATTAGGCTCTGAGACAATTGTACTGGAATCTGGCGGACACTTGAACGATGAGTCAAATACAAAAAAGTTGCCCGAAGTTATTCGCGCGATTGAGAAATTATCTGTAAATCAATAAAGAAAAGACTCCCAACAAGGGAGTCTTTTCTTTATATGTGGAGATGCCGAGAATCGAACTCGGGTGCAACAAGAGATTTGAAAAATTTCTACAAGAGTTATTTCGTTTTTTCCGCAAATGCGGATTTAACAGAAGCAAGTAGAGAACGAACAAAACCTTTCTTCCGCGAGCTCCTACAGTTTGGAAGGCGCCGAAGCACTCACCTTCTAGAGTCTCATGGTATTACACCAACATCTTGCATTGAGACTTCACAAGAGTTGACGTCGCGAACGCGAGTTAACCTCGAGCGTAAGCGAAAGCAAAATCGTTAGCTCCAAAATATGGAGAAACTACTGACTTTGCTCGTGCGACTATGCTGTTTGCATTTGTCATTCGGGCAGATTAAAGAGTTACCCGAGCTCTCTCATGCATTTTTCAAATGAGTCCTGCTGTCTAGGCCGATCATCCCCCCGTGAGATATGAGAATTCCCATCTCATGGGGGAACTCCTAAACAACTATTTATTTTTCAAAGTGCGTCTTATCTCTCTATCGGCTTCCCTT
Source organism: Candidatus Zambryskibacteria bacterium RIFCSPHIGHO2_12_FULL_43_12b (assembly GCA_001823875.1). Classification (GTDB taxonomy): domain Bacteria; phylum Patescibacteriota; class Minisyncoccia; order Phycocordibacterales; family Zambryskibacteraceae; genus 12-FULL-43-12b. The sequence continues at coordinate 6,039 of MHVX01000012.1, read as the reverse complement.
TTCTTTATACTCTGACGTTTATCAAATTTTTTCTTACCCTTTCCGATTCCGAGAGTTACCTTGATTTTTCGCCCTTTATTATACACCGAAATCGGCACTATTGTCAATCCCTTTTTGTTTTCCTCTTGTGAGAGCGCTCTTATCTCTTTTTTAGTCAAAAGCAGTTTTCTGTTGCGTCTCGGGTCATAGTTTGCCGGCGCATTTTTTGCCTGAAATGGCGGGATCTCTGCTCCTATAAGAAACGTTTCCCCTCCTCGCACCACCGCATAGGCGCCGTCTAGGGAGCCAAGACCTTTCCGCAAAGACTTAACCTCATAGCCAAAAAGCTTAATGCCGGCCTCATAGGTCTCGCCAATTTCGTAGTTAAATCTTGCTTTTTTGTTCTCTATTAGAGCCATGGGAAAATCATAGCAGAAATAGCCATTTTAAGCCTCATTCTGGTTAAAAGCTTGACAAAATGAAGACGATTTGCTATACTTGTTGTTACAAAGAGATTATGGCGAAAGGGAGTTGACTTTCATAGCTTAGGTCACACTAGTTGGGATTTAGGGCTTAAACATATCGTATTTGTATTTATTGGTTACATTTCGTAAATGACTGGAACAATTAAGAAGCTCACTGATAAAGGCTTTGGTTTCATCACTGCTGAGGGGCTTGAGAAAGATCTTTTCTTTCACAGCAACTCACTTGTAGGCGTCACTTTTGACGAGCTACGAGAAGGTGATACTCTATCCTTTGAAGTTGAGCAATCTGAAAAAGGACCGAACGCTGTAAACGTACAGCGAGCGTAATCCACTCAAAACCCCCTCCGCGAAAGCGGAGGGGGTTTTGTTTTAGGTGTACAATATAAAGAGGCAGTGAAAGGGAGGCTTCATGGAACTCGACCTTATCACTTTCAAGGATTTGCGTGAGGGCGACAGAATCATTTGTGATGGTGGCATCGAGTACCGAATCATGCACAACAAAGGGCACGTCGTGAAGATGTACGACCACAATGCTGGCAAGGTAATCAGTTGCATGTGGTCAGAAAACTTCAAAGAAGTACTTACGTGCCCCGGACACGTTCGAGTAATCGTGCCCAAAGCACAAAACGCACAAGTTGTGAAGATTCAGAGCTCCTGAAATCACACGGCGGAACTTTTCAGTTCCGCCGTGTTTTTTTTGTTTGATATAATCTATCTTGTTATTAGAAATATATCTTTCATGGAATCAATCAATTACATCGCAATATTAGTAGCTGGAATAGCGCCGTTAGTTATTGGCTCTCTTTGGTATGGACCGATATTTGGCAAGATTTGGATAAAAGAAGCAGGCTTTACGCCCGAGATGATGGCACAAGGAAAAGAGAAGGGTATGAAGAAGTCATACGCAATCACTTTTATATTCTCTCTTGTGAGCGCCTACGCACTCTACTACCTTATGTCAGTGCAAAGTGTTGCCACCATTAGCTCTGCTATCACCCTCGCGTCTCTCATCTGGCTCGGTTTCCAGCTCCCAATACACCTAAGTACTGTACTTTGGGATACTAAGTCTTTTAAGCTCTTTGTGATTTATTCTCTGCATTCTCTGGTCGCACTTTGGGTGACAGGCATTATTTTAGTCCTTATATCTTAATTGAGATCGGATCGGAATAAAAAGTGGCATTTTGCTATAATGTTCCAATGAATAGGCGGATAATTGTCGTCGGGGCGCTTGTGCTTGCAATCGCACTGCTTGCTGTCCTTTCCCGATCACAAAATGAGCCGAAGGAGAAAACCAAGCATTATGAATCAAGCTCTATTGGGATTGCGTTTGACTATCCAAATAATTATTTCTTGGAAGTGAAGGATACGGGAAGTCCACAGAGAAAAAGAACTGCAATAATACTCACAGAGGATACTGAAGAGAATAGATTGGTACGCGAAGGAAAGACTCCGCCGAGAGAAGGCCCAGTAGCAATCACCGTAGATATTTTTCAAAACAGTGAAAAACTTTCCGCGGAAGGATGGGTGAGAGGAATGAGTTACTCAAATTTTAAACTTTCATCTGATGAACCAACCATATTTACTTACAAAGACCGAGATGCAGTGAGCTATAGATGGTCGGGACTCTATGAAGGCCAATCAGTCGTGTTCGCTCACAAAGAAAACATCGTCATGTTGTCAGTTACATTTATTGCTCCAAGTGATCCTATAATTACTGTCTTTGAAGACATGTTAGAAAGTGTGAAACTGAAATAGAAAGCTCGTCATTGTAAAAATGCTAAATCAGTGTTAATATAATTTTCCATAACGAATAAGACTTGAGTCCACACGTACGCATAAATCATCAGATAAAAGCGCCAGAGTTGCGCGTCATAGGTCCCGAAGGGGAGAATTTCGGCGTGATAACACTCGGCGAAGCCCTAGCAAAAGCAAACGAGGCAGGAGTGGACCTTATTGAAATATCTCCAAACGCAGTTCCTCCTGTCGCCAAGATAATGGACTTTGGCAAATATCAGTATGCTGAGAATAAAAAGCAGAAGGCCTCTAAAGCAAAAGCTCATACCACAGAAGTAAAAACCTTGCAGATTAAGATAGGTACCGGAGAACATGACCTCTCTCTAAAGGCGAAGAAGGCTGGTGAGTGGCTAAGAGAAGGCCACCGAGTAAGGCTAGACCTATTCCTCCCTGGAAGGGCCAAATACCTCAATGAGGTATTTTTGAAAGAGAGAGTGGCGAGATTTCTCAAGCTTGTGCCAGAAGACTATATAATGGCTGATACCCCTAAAAAGAGCCCAAAGGGGATGACCGCTATAATAGAGAGGACAAAATAAGGATTTACCCTGTAGTGTGCTCCTTCTAGATCTACTACGGGGTAGCCCCCATCAAATCGTATTTGGCGGGGTAGACAAAACAGAAAATATCTGTAAGATAGAGAGCCTTAAATCATGGCTATAAAAACCAACAAATCATACGCAAAAAGGCTGAAAGTGACCAAAACAGGCAAGATTGTCTCTAGAAAAGCAGGTCAGAATCACTTCAATGCCAAGGAGAGCCGAAGGCGCAGCCAGCTTACCAAGAAACGAGGTATGAAATTTACCATTTCAAATAAGTCTAGAAGCCGATATCTAGTGAATATATAACATGACAAGAGTAAAGAAAGGAGTAAATGCGCTAAAATCTCGCCGAAACATCCTTCGCCAGGTGAAGGGGTATCGTTTTGCAAGAAGCAAGAAGGAACGCGCCGCAAACGAGGCTATCGTCCACGCAGGAAGCTATGCTTTTGCACATAGACGAGACAAAAAAAATGATTTCAGAAAACTCTGGAATGTACGCATTAATGCCGCGCTCCGTCCTCTTGGATTTTCATATAGCAAATTCATTGGAGCCCTTAAGAAAAGAAATATTGCTTTAGATAGAAAAATTCTCGCGACTCTGGCACAAGAAAATCCTGAAACTTTCAAAAAGATTGTTGAAACAGCCAAGTAGAGTCTCATCTCAAATAACTATTTCAATACATAAGTCTTTCCCGCCTCAGGGCAAATGGCTTTCACTCCTATATAGTCGTTAATTCTTTGAGCTAAAAACTGAGAGGCTTTCGGCTCTCCCATTACCACAAAAACTTGTTTTAATGGTCCATCTGCGGCTTTTTCCACAAATTCCAAAAGATGGTCGGAATCTCGATGCCCTGAAAAGCCTTCAATTTTTACTATACGAGCCCTAACAGGAATTAGGCTTCCTTCGATCTCTACTTCTTTTGCTCCCTCTTCTATCTGACGCCCAAGTGTCCCAGGAGATTGGTATCCTGTAATCAATACGGTTGCATTGCTGTCGGGCAGATATCTCTTCTCATGGTGCAAAATCCTGCCGGCAGTGGACATTCCTGAGCCTGCAATAATAATTTTGGGTCCGGGTTGAGATGCAATGCTCTTTGAATCATCAGCTCTCGGAGTTTCCTTAAGACCCTTGAATTCAAAAATCTCATCGCCGTCATTTATGTCAGTTTGAACATCTTTTTTAAAAGCTAGAAACATTCTTTTGTATATTTTTGTCAGCGATATGGCAAGTGGAGAATCCAAAAATACCGGAACCTCATCAATTGCCTTGCTTTCAATAAGTTCATTCAATTCATATAAAAGTGTCTGAGTCCTTTCTAACGAGAAAGCGGGAATTAAGATTGTCCCGCCCTTCTTTATAGTGGAATTAATTTCATCTCTAAACCTTCTATCTCTTTCCCCTTTGCTTTCATGGTTGCGGTCGCCATAAACACTCTCCATCACGATATAATCCACATCGTCCACAAACTCCGTGTCAGGCATAAGAACAGAGGGTGAGTTTCCTAGGTCCCCCGTAAAGAGGACTCTTTCCCCTTTCTCATATTCAAATTCATACATGGCAGAACCGAGGATGTGCCCTGCGTCTTTTGCCACAACACTCAATTCCGGAGCAATTTGCATATTCTTGTGATAATCGATCGTCTCCCAGATTGAGATGGCGCGCTCAAGATCCGGAAGTGAGTATAATTCGCTCTCACCGCCATTTCGAGCTTCATACTCCATAATCCTGTGGGCATCTTCAAGCATGAGCCGGGTTATTTCCTTTGTCTCTGGAGTAGAAAAAATCCTTCCGGTAAACCCTTCTTTCACGAGCTTAGGAATAAGTCCGATATGGTCCATATGCGCATGTGTAATAAAGAGAAAGTCTATTGTAGCTGGGCTATACGGAAAAACTTTTCCATTTCTTAGACTGGCACCCTCACCTCCCTGCTCTAAACCACAGTCAATGAGAATTTTCTTTCCTTGCGCTTCAAATAAAAAATTTGCCCCAGTTACAGAATTGACCCCACCATAAAATGTAATTTGCGGTTTCATACGCGATCTTTAAAGAATAAAAGGCTGATCCCGACCGAGATGATTGCTCCGACTAGGCCAGACAACATGTCAAATAAGGTATCTATTACATATTTTGAAGATAGATAGGTAATACCAGTCTCAAATTCAAAAAATTCCCACAAGACGACCACCCCCAGTGCCATCAGTAATGAACGCCAGAATGAAACTTTTTTTGAAAAATTGCTTCCAACCGAAAAAAGCATTGTAAAAAGTCCAATGATAATGCCTCCCAGTAGGTGCGAAACCGTATCGTACCAACCGATAGACCAATAAAAGTAAGACTGAATCCCAATATAATGGAAAACTAATAGCGATAAAGAAAAAAACAATAACAGGAGCAAAGATTTGATATGAGCCATTTGATATTCTGCTTAATACATTATACAAAATTATTTAATGAAAACGCCCGTTCGCGAACTCGCGAATGGGCTTCTTCATGGGGGCTACTTGGTCATATTGCCCTAGTGCAGTACTAGGTGGGTGCCCGCAGTTTCACTCCAAGGAGTAAAACGATATAGGATTCCCTTTTATTTACTTTAATCTAGATAATATGCCAAATAACCCTACGATAATTATAGTACTACTTGCGCACAATAAAAGTGATTTCAATAGCTAGAAAACAAGAAAGTAGAAATGAGAAGCCCCGTACCTAATTTGAATAGGAAATTCCTGCCTTATTCATCCACACCGAAGCGTTTATGCTCAAAAACCTTAAAATCTCCAAACCAATGTTTGATTTCATGCTTGGCTTCTTCAGCTGTCTCCGACGCATGAATAAGGTTGGCAACAGCGCGTTTTTCGCTGTTTGCGAGAGCAGGAGAGTCAATGGAAAAATCTCCCCTAATCGTACCCATGTCAGCTTTGTAAGGGAGTGTCGGCCCCGCAATTTTACGCACTACATCTACCGCATGCACTCCTTGCACGATTATCCTCACAAGTGGCGCTGAAAGCATGTAGTCAATGAGCCAAGTACGCACCATTTTGCCAATCTCTGATTTTTCACTCGTGCCAAGAAGAGATTTCGGATCAATACCATACTGCTCGTAAGTAGCGAGGCTTTTTTCTCCAAGTCTGTTTATCCATGTCTCATCTTTGGGATAGTGATTATCTATCTGCTCGCGGGTAGGCTGGAACATCTCAAGTGCCACAATCTTAAGGTCTCTTTGTTCAAATCGTTTTATTATTTC
>MHVX01000011.1:7496-27558 GCA_001823875.1 Candidatus Zambryskibacteria bacterium RIFCSPHIGHO2_12_FULL_43_12b | reverse complement strand
CGAATGAAATGAGTGTAGCGGAGGAATCGAAGCCCAATTGAGATTATTTACGAGTTTGCGAAGTAAATAAGCCAATTGGGGTACTGAAACTGTAAGTTTCGATTCCTCCCGGTGGCACAAGGTTCAATTCTTGCTCTGTAAATTTCCGGAAAGATTTATCGGGATCTTTCTGTGGAACGTTTGAGTTTAGATATGATTTCGGTTATAGTATTCTTATTCCACATGGATTCAGAAGATAAAATAAGGCTAAAAAGGGCTCTAGAACTCTCTGAGGAGAATAATTCAATGCTTAAAAAGCTTGTTCGTGCTATGCGTTGGGCAAAGCTTATTAGACTGGCCTATGTGGTAATAATCATTGGGTCTGCGGTTGGAATATTCTATTTTTTCCAGCCTTACATTGACCAACTATCAGACACATACAGTGGTCTAAAGAATACGATTAATAATTTTGGAGGCGGCCTGTGATGTTGTGAGAACGCCGAGGTAGCTGTCTTGGTAGATAACATAAGGTAAATGCGATATTGTTGTTTTGTGAGAACGCCGAGGTAGCTGTCTTGGTAGATAACATAAGGTAAATGCGATATTGTTGTTTTGTGAGAACGCCGAGGTAGCTCAGTTGGTAGAGCATTCCCCTGAAGAGGGAAGGGTCACCAGTTCGATTCTGGTCCTCGGCACATGAAGAAATTATATAGAATTCAAAAAGGAAGTGTTTTTGCAGGAGTATTTTCAGGTCTTGGGGAATATTTTTCTGTTGATCCAGTTATATTGAGATTTGCCTATGTTTTTATGACGGTGTTTAGCGCAGTATTCCCGGGCATAATCGTATATATATTAGGGACGATAATTATCCCTAAAAAAGCAGAGTAATCTAAGATTATATTCCCTTAACCTTGAGTCTTGCCTCTTTATGTTTGTCCAACTTCGGGAGTTTTAAAATAAGCAAACCGTATTTTTCTATTGCTTCTGCTTCTTCAATATCAATCTCTTTAGGCAAGACTATGGCTCTGGAAAATGTGCCCCAATAGAGTTCTCTGTGAAAGTAATCATCGCTTGAAACAGTACGGTCCTCTTCACGCTTACCACGAATAGTCACCATTTCGCGCGTTATGGAGACATCCAAATCTTCCGGCTTCACACCTGCCACCATTGTCTTTATCACAATCTCAGTCGGAGTTTCGTATACATCTACAGTAAGTTGACCCTCCTCCGCGCTCTCTTCCATCCACGTCTTTTTTTCTGAAGAAGTCTGTGGCTTTTGATAAGAATCTACCTCTTCGTCAGAGCCCTCATCATCCATACGCACTGAGCCAGTAAGGCGTTCAAAAAAAGATCTTTTGTCTTTATTAAATATCATTCTATTTTATTTACTGCATAAACTCTTTTAACTTTTTCAAAAAGGAGCATAAGGACGATGATAGATATCCACACAAATCCGAAAGCCGCGAATGTTGTCCCTCCGTGCTCTCTCATTATAAATAAGTTGAATGCGGTGTGCAATCCTATTGCCGCCACAAACCCCCAGAAAAGTTCCATAGCCTTTATCTTGCTATTTTTGTAGAAGGAGAGGGCGATTGCCACACCGATTGCGGCTGAAGATATTGTGTGCAGAAGGCTCGCTCCAATAAAGCGAACATTTCCCGTGATAAGGCCTTCAGTAATATTGCCATCAGAAAGGGGGTGAAAAATAAAGACCGTGTTTTCTAGCGCCGCAAAACCAAGTGCCGCTGTCATCATGTAAATTAAGGCATCAATCGGTTCGTTCATTTCCCTTTTTCGTAGCGCGGCATAATAGGCTGCTCCATATTTAAACACCTCTTCTAGGATCGCCCAAACAAAAAATGTAATCTCAGAGCTTGATGGTATGTTTTCAACCCAAAGTTTCTGAAAAGGTATGACGAGAGGCACTGCCAGCATCCCCATGAAAAAAGTAAACATGAGCAATCCTCTTGGTTCAGGACGCCTTCTGTCTTCACCGAGCCAGAAAAGCAGCCATATAAGCGCTGGGATTACTCCGCCTACGATAGATAGAAACAAGGTGCTCGAGTTGCTCATTATACTTTTTTATTTTCAAACCACCTTTCCGCTATCAGCATTTTGCTCTTAGCTTGATGCGGCATGAACGACCAAATCTCTTCAGTAATAAAAGGCATAAAAGGATGTAGTGCTTTTAGCATGTTTATTTCAATCTCAATTAGGGTCCACTTCCTAGATTTTATCTCTTGTTCATTTCCACCAGACAACACAGCTTTGCTCTCCTCAATTATTATATCGGCAAAAGTATGCCAAAAATAGTGATAAAGCTTCTCTCCAGCCATGTAAAATCGGAAATTTTCCATATCGGATGTGATATCGGTAAGCGTTTCCGACATTGCTCGCAGTATCTCATCGTCCCTCTTTACAATTGTCGGGTTACTTTCATAAATGAAGTTTTCTGTGTTTGAGAGCACGAATCTCGTGGCATTCCAAATTTTGTTGGCGAAGTGCTTATATGCTTTTATTTTGTCTTCCGACAAAGCAAGAGAAGTTCCCGGTGTGTTTCCCACGATGAGTGCCATTCTCAAGGCATCCGTGCCAAATTTGGCTGTTAGATCTAATGGATTGATTACGTTTCCTTTGCTTTTGCTCATTTTTTGAGCCTTGGCGTCAAGCACCATGCCGTGAAGATAGACTGTCTTAAAAGGCACTTTTCCCGTGACATATAGACCAAGCATTATCATCCTTGTTACCCAGAAAAATATGATATCTCCAGCGGTTTCTAAGACCTGTGTGGGGTAAAACTCCTTAAAATCAGCTCCGCTGGGGTAACCTAATGATGCAAAAGGCCATTGTCCAGAAGAAAACCAAGTATCAAAAGTATCGTTATCCTTTTCCACGTTGCCACCGCATTTTTCACACTTGGTAATTTTATCTTCCAAATCCACAAAGCCCTCGCCGCATAGAGAGCAGATCTTTGCCGGAATGGGGATTCCCCACACAATTTGCCTGGAAATATTCCAGTCAATAATATTCTCAAGCCAGTGAATACTTATTTTCTCATAATGTTGCGGAATAAATTCCACCTCCATGCTCTGTATTTTTCGGAGAGCCTCTTGGGCAAGGCTTTTCATTTTTATAAACCATTGGCTCCGTATCTGCGGTTCAATAATACTGCCGCACTTGTAACAAGTTCGGACAACATGTTTGTAATCGGAATCTATTTTTTCCAGTAGGCCCTTTTCCTTCAAACGTTCTACTATTTTGGGACGAGCCTCCGCGATTTTCATTCCGGCAAATTCTCCCGCTACAGGAAGAAGTCTTCCTGACTCGTCGATTATCTGTTCTCGCTCTAGATTGTGCCGAAGCGCTATCTCAAAATCGGCGACGTCATGCCAAGGTGTTATTGTCATTGCCCCAGTTCCAAATTCCATGTCAATAGCATCATCTTTGATAACAGTCGCAGTGATAGGTCCGTTAATCCATTCAAGTTCTATTTTGTCTCCATGTTTAAATTTTGAATATCTGTTGTCAGACGGATGCACGACAACATATTTGTCTCCAAATTTAGTTTCAGGTCGCGCTGTAGCAATCGTGAATGGTCCGTATTTCAAATAATACAGAGTATCAATTCTCTCCTCATCATTAATTTCCAAATCAGAAAATGATGTCCTGTGCTTTGGACACCAGCTCACAATTTTCTTTCCGCGATACAAAAGATTGTCATCTGACAGCCTCTTGAATGTTGAATAGACAATTTCTACAATATCCTTGTCTAGGGTAAACTTCTCTCGCGACCAATCACATGAAGCGCCCATGCTTCTTATCTGAGACTTAATGACCTTTGAATTCTCTAAAGTAAAGTTTAGGATTTCGGAATAAAGCTCATCGGGCTTTAGCTCAAAACGAGAGCGCCCTTCTTTTTCTAATTTCTTTTCATATACAACTTGAGTTTCAAATCCAGCATGATCAAGTCCAGGTAGCCAAAGAGTTTTATGGCCAGCCATTCTTTTGTACCGCACAATAACGTCTTCAATAGTAAGTACTAGGCTATGTCCAGCATGAAGCGAACCATTTGCATTGGTAGGTGGCATCAAAATGGCAAAGTTGTCCACAGTGTCATTACCAGCGTTATCAGGGCTAAAATAGCCACTTTCCTCCCAAAGTTTGTATATTCGTCCCTCTGTCTCACTGGGATTGTATGGCTTACTTAATCTATCGTTCATAGTTGCATTGTATCATTTGGGGAGTATTTTTCTATGTCCTTGATGTAAGAGTGTAAAGGACATTATTGGAATGGATTAGCAGATTATTTTGGAAATATATGTCCGATATCTGCATATGGCAGTAATTCAGTTTTGTATGAGCTGTTGGCAAAGAATTTAAAGGTCATTAAATTGTAAAGGTCAAAACAGTAAAATACAGCTAACATTCAGCGTAATTTACCAGTTGTGTGAGAGCGCTAATTTATTGACACTATGAAAAAAAAATGGAGTATGTGAATTACCTAAGGTTTCATGAAAAATCCTATTAAAAGCAACCCTTTTTTCAATAAATTTGCTCCAGTTGGAGTTTTTCTCTTAGCTATAGCCATTTGGAGCTTTTCTTTTGTAGGTTTTGTAAATTCAAGCTCGCTAATTGCTAAAATTGCCGAGGCTGCGAATGTTACATTCAACGATGATCCTGCAGATTTCAGCACTGTTAGATCGTCAAATTACACAGAATTTCCAGACTCAACAACTAATTGGGCAGATACGACAGATGCAGATGCGGGAGAAATAGTAAGCTTTACGGTTTATTATCACAATACTGGCGACGAGATTGCGACCAATGTAATAGCGCAATTATCTGTACCGCAAGCTAGCGGAACTTCCATTGTTGCCTCAGGTGGTGTTTCTGCTGATAACGCTCAAAGTGTGAATGGGCAGACTACAATTAACCTCACGAGTGAGCAAAGCCTTACCTATATTCCAGGTTCGACAAGTTGGTACCCTGATCAATCACAAACACCATCTCCATTTCCATTTGGGCAGACTGGGGATGAATTTGTTACTGGTCAGGGAGTAAATATTGGAGATATTGCATCAGGATGGTCTTCACAAGGATCTGTTGTAGCAAGATTTCAGGTATCAAACAACACCGTCATTCCACCTGAAGAGCCTGTCCCAGATCCGACTGCAGATATTAAAGCAAATACCTCTGATGGTCCTATTACACTTCAGATTGGAGAACAGCTGTCCATTTCATGGATGTCAACGAATGCAGTCGCATGCGCCCTTTCCGGCGGAATTGATTCAGGAGTCGGATTATCTGGCGCTATTGATATCACTCCTTCCCATCCTTCTTATCCGGCGACAACCTCTTCCATATTTACTATCACTTGCGACAATGGTGAGGGAAAAACCGCAACCGATTCTGTAACTGTTAATCCGCCAACTCCACCTGTAAGTTCCTTGGATATTACTGCAAATGGTTCGCAAGGTCCTCTTGTAGTTTCGGGAGAGGCTTTGACTTTAAATTGGATTTCAGAAAATGTTCTTACTTGTTCGCTTGCAATACAAGGAGGTACTGATCTTGGAGGTGTAAGTCCTGTTGGTAGCGCAGGTCCAATGTCTATAGGACATCCATTCTATCCGACAGCGGATGAAAGCAGGGTGTTTGTAATTACTTGCTCAAAATTAAATGGCGGCACTATTTCCGATAGTGTGGAGGTATCTTTGCTAGTTACCCCAGAACCTCCAGTGGCTCCGGTAATTATCTCTGCAAATGCATCAGGTACCTGCGGAGGAGTCATTGATCTTCAGTGGTCAGTAGTGGCAAATGCCGAGTACTATAAGGTATTTCGAGATGGAGCATTGATTGCGACCACGACCGCAACTTCTGTCAGCGACTCCGGTCTCGTACCTCTTTCTTCTCATATTTATACTGTCAGAGCTGTAAATTCGGTAGGGGAATCGGCATATTCAAATGCTATGAGTGCAAACGCTTCAGGAGCGTGCGTTATTCCACCGGTAGCTCCAACCATTACCGCTACAACTGGTTCGCAGTGTGGAGGATCAATTTTGATTACTTGGAATACAGTTTCAAACGCTTCTTATTATAAAATTACCAGAGATGGAGCTGAGATAGCTACTACGTCTGCCACTACCTACACTGACAGTGGGCTGACTCCAGGCTCTGGCTATGCTTATTCCGTTAAAGCTGTTAATTCTGCCGGCCAATCCGCATCCTCAAATACTGCAACAGCAGTGGCCTCTGCGGCCTGTGTAGAAGAACCTGAAGTTCCTTCAGGACCAACTCTTACTGCGACTACGAGTCCTGTTTGCGGAGGTTCTGTGTCCTTGAGTTGGACGGCATCGACTGGCGCTACATTTTACAAGATCTTTCGCAATCATAGCCAAATCGCAACAACAACTTCTACTGCATACACAGATTCAGATTTGAGTCCAAACACGCTCTTTACCTATAAGGTAAAAGCAACCAATTCTGTGGGAGATTCCATGTTTTCAAATTCTGTGTCTGCACGTTCATCAGATTCATGTCCTCCACCTGCATCTTCGCCAACAGTATCTTTGACTGCTAATCCACCTTCAATCAACTTAGGGTCAAGCTCAGTTCTCTCTTGGACATCAACCAATGCAGTCTCCTGCGCTTCCGTGTGGACCACAGCTACTTCAACGTCAGGGGCGCAAGCTGTCTCTCCTGCTACAACCACAGTGTATTCAATTACATGTAGTGGAGCGGGAGGAGTTGCTTTATCTACAGCAAGAGTCACGGTCAATTTGGTACCTCCACCTTGTTTTGCGCCAGTAATTGTGAGTGATCTAACTGCTAATGGCAAAGTCGACCAAAGCTTCTCATACACAATTGTCTCTACAACGACAAATGCGACTACGACAACTGTTTATTCAGTGTCCATTGATGACCTTCCCCCAGGCCTCACCTTTTCTGGTAGCACAATATCTGGAACACCTACCCAGTCGGGCACATTTGAGGTTCAAATCACTGCAAGCAATGGATGCGGCTCTGATTCTGAAGTTCTATTGGTCACAATTGCCCAAAAGGACAATAATGGGGGTGACCACCGTCCTTCTGTCAGCTTATCGGCCTTACCGCAAACAATCTTTAAAGGACAAAATTCAACCCTCTCATGGACATCTAGCAATGTTACCGCATGTTCTGCTCCTTGGACCTCTGCAACGACAACTTCTGGAAGCTTTGTGGTGAGTCCCGCAACAACTACCACTTATGAAATAGCGTGTACTGGGCCAAATGGAAATGCTACAAGTTCCACGACGGTTCTAGTGACTACCGATGGAGAAGGAGATGAGTTAGACGTGTCCTTGACGGCAAATCCCCAAACTTTGACTATAGGACAAATCTCAACTTCAACGCTTACCTGGACATCAACAGGCGCGACATCCTGCTCTGCTTTGTGGACAACTGCTACCTCTACATCTGGGAGTCAAGTAGTCTCTCCTGCAACGACTACGACATATTCAATTACATGTGTGGATAACTCACACAGCGACACGGCATCTACTACGATTACTGTTCTCGGCGCTCCTCAAGAACCGTCTTGCGCTCTGCCATCAATAGATAGCTCACTTACTCCAAGTGGAAAAGTAGGAGTAGCGTTTAGCTATCAATTGACTGGAACTACAAGCGTGGCCACAACTACCACCATTCAATTTAACGTATCGACGACAAGTCTTCCGGCTTGGCTTTCATATTCCACTATAACCAATACTTTCTCTGGAACGCCTACGGCGGCTGGGACATTTACAATTCAGGTTAGTGCGACAAATACTTGCGGGACTGATACGGAGAATATTGTAATCTCAATTGCCCCAGCTGATACCCCAAGTGGAGGAGGCGACACCCCAAGTGGAGGAGGTAGCTCACGCAGTGGCGAGCGTATACGCTCTGTTCCACTTGTGTTGGGGACTGTGGCAAGTTGTGATTATTTGAAAGATTATCTCCGAATTGACTTTGATAATGATCCTGTTGAGATGATTAAGCTCCAGGTATTTCTACGAGAGCTTGAAGGATTCAAGGATCTGCCAATAACTGCTGTATTTGATCAGCAGACATTTAATGCTGTGGCGGTATTCCAAGAGAGATATTTTGACGACATATTGAAACCTTGGGGACACGATAAATACACTGGATATGTTTATATTCTTACCAAAAAGAAAGTAAATGAAATTGTCTGCGAAAGAGCGTTTCCTTTAACAGAGAGCCAGGAGAATGAAATTGCACAATTTAAGGCGTTCTTGGAAAGTCTTAAGGCGCAAGGAGTCCCGTCAGATCAGATTCCGTCTTATCAGGAGCCAACTAGAAGTGAAACAGGATCTATACTTTCTCCCAACGGGGTGGGGCTCATTGAGGGTGGAATATTTGGAGAAGGGGAAGATCAAAGTGGCGCAATCACTACGGGTACAACTTCAGCGACCAGCACAGCGCTCAATAGAAACTTGAGGAATGTTGCGGCGGCAGTATTTGCCGGTCCGCAGGATTGGGATGAATCGGTGAATGCGGTCCTCGTATTTTTGGTAATACTGCTCGCGCTCTACCTGCTTTCACGTTCAATCGTGTCATCCCAGGCAAAAAAGTCGGATCTAAGCATTGATAGGCAGAAAATCAGAAAAATGTTCCTCTTTATTGTTGGACTGGTGCTTGCAACGATTATATGCTTGGTACTCTCATATTATGAGATTGTCCTCCCTCTGCTTGTACTCATAATCATCATGTCAGTGTGGTTACTCTCGCTCTCTTTAGGTAAAAAAGAGGTAAGAGCAGTGCTAGTACCACCGGGAACTCCAGTTCATCCTAAGGAGATGGATAAAATGTTTGCTAAGGAAGTAAAAAATCCTCCTCCTCTTGCTCCATTTACCGAGCCGATTGAACCTCCTGTTAATCCAAATCAAAGCAAGAGGAGTGATAATTTTTTCTAGAGATTTTTTAAGAAGAGAGACGCAGATTTCCACGAGCGGAGAATGCGCCTTTTTTCTTTGACCTTTTCGGTCCTAACATTAGGTGTATATATGCAGTTACACCGATCATCTTACTGTTATCTGTGGAAAGCTCTCTTGTTGGTATGAGGAGTTTTGTGTTTGGCAGATTTTTGACGAGATCTTTTAGAGATTCTCTGATGTGAGAATTTGCTATAACACCGCCTCCCACGACTAATGTTTTTGCATGTTTAGACAGTAGAGCTAGCTGAGTCTTTCTCAGCAACACTTCGGTAACCGCATCCTCAAATTCTCTTGCTATTTCCATTTTTTTCCGTCGAGATAACTTCCTACCATCTATGAAGTAGAGCACCGAAGTTTTTAAACCAGAGAAAGAGAAATCCAGGTCTTTAGAATTTATCATTGGTCGTGGAAATTTTAGTTTTGTGTCTTGGATTCCGAGCTTGCGAGCTTCTTCTGCAAGTCGAGAGACCTCAGGCCCGCCGGGATAGGGAAGATCAAGCATTCGAGCCACTTTGTCGTAAGCTTCGCCAACCGCATCGTCCCGTGTCTGTCCCAGTGACTTATATTTGAGCGGCTTTTGTGCATAGACGAGCTCTGTATGCCCTCCTGAAATTAGGAGTGCTATTAGTGGATAATTTATTCGAATTTCGTTTCTTCCCTTTGCTTTATCTGCCTCAAATAATACAGACATGATGTGGCCTTCCATGTGATTGATTGGAATTACTGGAATGTTCCAGTAATTCCCGAGAGCTTTTGCAAAACTAATTCCCACCCATAAGGCTGGCTCTAGCCCTGGCCCTGTTGTGACGGCGATGGCATCAATTTTTGGTTTCCTTATTGTGGGTAAGAAATCTAAGAACTGTCTTAGTAGTTCAGGCTCACGCTCAAGAATTTTCTTGGTCTTTGCGGAGACGACGATTTTTTTCTGCGATGATTTTAATGATTTTGACTCAGTCAAGACGCTCCTAAAGAGTGGAATTAGATTTTTTTGATGCTCTCTTTTTGCCAAGTTTGGATAGACTCCGCCGTATTGTGCATGCAAATTTACCTGTGAGAACAAAGCATTGCCAAGCGTCTTTATCCCCGGGGAATTAGCATCTCCTGCTATGGATAGCAGGGAAACTGCCGTTTCGTCACAGCTTGTTTCTATTGATAGAATTCTCATTGGTGACCCTACCGGGAGTCGAACCCGGCTTCCAAGCTTGAAAAGCTTGTGTCCTAACCGATAGACGATAGGGCCAAAATAACTGCGAAATTCTAACACTTTTTGTGTAAAAATCAAAAAATGCTAGCATTCATTTACGGAAAGGTGGCTGAGTGGTTGAAGGCACTGGTTTCGAAAACCAGCAAGGGTGAAAGCTCTTCGAGAGTTCGAATCTCTCCCTTTCCGCAGAAAATATAAAAGAAAAAGGCGGCGCGAGGATACGCGCCGCCCATTGGTGCTCTACTCATGTTCTGACTGTCAAGAGACACGCATGTGCTGACTGAAGAATTGTAACTGTCGGGAGGACTGTCTCACGGCCACTTCCTTGGGGTGAAGAGACAATGTTTAGCGGTCCACCCCACTTCAAGTTTCGTCTTTCAAGTTCATTAAGCGTGGTGTGGCGCGCCTGAGCCTCCGCCTCATTGACGAGCTTCTCAAAGAGATCTCTGTCAAAGGCAGCCAGACTTTGGCGAACAAGCGTTACTCGTCGTCTCGCATTTACCGCATTGTTTGAATGCAGTGTTAGGGGATCTTCCACTACTGTGACAGGAAACTGTCTGACAGCCCATTCGCGCGCCTTGCTATATCCACCAGGAGCGCAAACGTAAGTGATTCCATCGTACTGTTCCGCGGTGAAATGGTGCGGACGTCTATCCTTCATTGCGATAATTTGCCTGACCTCCTTGCTAGGCATTTCACCGCACAGGATCCTCATTGTGTCCTTGACTCTTTTCTCAAGAGTTGGCCAACGTTCAGATTCCACCATGGCGACTATATTGAGTGCATCAGTCGCAACCACTTCTTGCCGCATTTCAAAAAGCTCGGGATACAGCGTAATTGCTTCATGCGCTCCATGACGATCTAGCGCTCCCACCATCGCGACAAGTATTTTGTCTACTCGGTCAATTTGACCTTGAAGTCGCAGTGTGATGATTGCCATCGCCGCCAGAGCATCCTTGTCGGAGCGCTCTGTTACAAGCTTTGAACCTCTTGGTGGGAGATGGTACATGATGGCTTCTTCAGCCGCTGACGATGATCTCCCTTGAGTGTGCTGAGGGTCAATGTTTCCCAAACCGCATCTTTTTGCATGGATAATCGATGTAACCTCAATGCCAAGAGTGTTTGGCCCAAGCCACCCATTGTTATGTTCTCGTGCCCAACCCGAAATATTCGGATTGAGCAGGCCATATAAATAAGGCATGACTCCTCCGAGTAGATGTCAAATATTTTCCAAATGCAATATATCACGGCCACTCAATCAAGTCAATTTTTTGCTAATGACCACCTTCCTTATACAATATGATATTCTTATTCTAATGTTCTCAAGAACATTAGAATAAGAATATGAGAAAACTAAAATATTTGGAAAAAATAATAAAAGGATTTTCAAATCACAGAAGGATACAGATTATGGACTTGTTAAGCCAGAGACCCGATCTCTCCATTTTTGAAATAGCGGATGTCTTAAAGGTGAATTTTAAGACAGTTTCGGAGCACGTCAGAAGACTTGCGATTTCAGGTATAGTGGTAAAAAGAAATGACGGAAGTTCGGTTCGGCACATGCTTTCTCGCACTGGAAAATCTATTCTAATGTTCTTGAGAACATTAGAATAGATTCTAGGCGGGGCAGAAGAGAGGGAAGGAGTTGTTTTTGGAGTTTTTTCTAGTAGAATTTCGTGATGCGCGGTTAGCTGTTTTGGTAGTTAAATAAGTTTGCGCGGTTAGCTCAGTTGGTAGAGCATCTCATTGACGTTGAGAGGGTCAGAGGTTCGAGTCCTCTATCGCGCACAAGCAACATTAAAGTAATAATTATGGATCTAAAATCTACATACAATCGAATAGCGGAGGATTGGGCCAAAGATCACAAAGATGATATTTGGTGGAAAAAAGGGACAGACAAATTTGCTTCACTGCTAATGCCAGGAGCCTCTTTGCTGGATGTTGGATGTGGTGCAGGTATTAAGTCAAAATATTTTGCTGAAAAGGGCTTCAAGGTTACTGGTGTAGATTTTTCTGAAGGAATGCTCAAAATTGCTAAGAGAGAGGTGCCTAGCGCTCATTTTTTCGTAAAGGGTATTTTGGAAATAGAAACACTGGAAAATGAGTTTGATGCAATATATGTTCAGGCAGTTCTATTACATGTTCCTAAAGAAAGAGTTGAGTTCGTGCTGGAAAAGCTAAAAAATAAATTAACTCCAAATGGGATATTGTATCTCGGTGTTAAGGAAGTCAGGCCGAATGCTCCGGATGAGGAGGTGGTGAGAGAAGATGACTACGGGTACGATTATGAGAGATTTTTTAGTTATTTCACAAAGGCTGAAATGGAAGATTATGTTAATAAAATTGGTCTCGAGCTGGTGTGGACCAATATTTCAAGTTCCGGGAAGACAAATTGGATAGAAATGATTGTGAGGAACACGTGAAGAGATTCCTCTATCGCGCACAATTTGAGCGCCTGATTCTAGTGCATTGAGAAGGTTTTGTTTCTCCTTTGTTTCGTACGTGAGACTTGAAACAGAAATGCTGCAAACACGATTGAATGGTTGGGATTAATCACCTTCGCCAGCACTTTCTTAATTGCCTGTGCGATTACGCGCCACCATGGAGTCTTGCTTTGGGGCTCGGGATCAGGGGAAAGAACAGGAAGATCCGCATTCTCAATTATTTTCTCCCGAGTTATAACTGGAGGCGCTTCCATTGTTTCAGTAAACACTCCCGCAACCTCTGGCTGTATTGGGACCTCCGGCAATGTTAATGCCAGTTCTGGCAATATTATGATGCCTGCTTCCGCGACGGCTGATGAGCCGTTGTCACTTACCACCTGGGCGTAATTTTTGTATATGCCTGGCTTGACGTCTTTGCTAAATTCAATGGCATATTCAATATTTACTTCCTCCATCAAATATATTGTGTCTAGAACCCACTCCCTTTCTGACACAACATTCCCGTACTGGTCTTTGATTGTGTCTTTCAGAATAGAATTTTGGGCATCCTTTCCGTTGTTGTTTATTGTAATTTTATAATTTACCGTGCCTCCCGGAAGTATTGTTTCCACGTCCGCGGTCTTCTTTATTTGAAAAGCGGAAAGGGGACTTGGTATCTGCTCCGCGGTTACGGCTGGGATGTGGTTTATGGCCGTTACGACAATAGAGTCAGTATTGTCTTCTTCGTGCGCGTCTGGCTGATCTCCTGTGACTTTGAAAGTGCCGAGTATTTGGGAATCTCCTTCTGGCAGACCGTTTACTATATATCCATCATAGAATACTTCTGTTGCAGACCTTGCCGGCAAGTCGCCGAGGGATATGGAGATATCAGACTGGCCCAATATGCTGGTGAATCTGATTAGATCTTTATCAAAATGGCTTTTGAGAACAACATTGTGAGCGGGAGCATCTCCTCTATTTACGATAGTAAATCTATATCTGATATTCTGGCCTGCAACGAGGGTATCAGCTCCTTCTGCCACGGCTCCAACCCACAAGTCCGGCTCCCCAAATGTTAGATATCCATCCCAGTCTCCAAAGACGTTTACAATTGCTCTAAGCCAATTTTGGCTGAAGATGTTTGTGTTTATTATGTTCACCAAGTTTGTTGCTGCGTACGCATCTCCCGTAATGATCTGCGAGCCATCTGCGCTAGCAGAGTTTCCTCCCGTAGTCGCGCTTGTTGAAATATTGTTTGCTACATTTGCTGAGTTGGAATTTAACACGGAGATGGGCGGGGTGTTGGGGCCTCCTCCTCCCATGTTTGCGGAAAGCAGGAAACCTCCGTCAAAGAATTCAAACGTCAGCCCTTCCGGAAGGTTATATACAGTCTTGTTCCAGTTGCCGTAAATGTTTACAAGAAGAGAGAAGACGCTTCCTCCTGTGTGGTTGGCATTGACTATGTTTAAACTGTTGGTTGTTGCTTGCGCATCTCCAGTCGCGATAATGCCTTCTCCTCCGGTTGAAGAGTTATCTCCTGTATTTGCCTCTGTGGAGATTTCGTTAGATATCACAGCAGTATTTTCATTTAAGATTGATGTTGGCGCGGAGATGCCACCTGCTCCTTCATCAGCTTCATCTGGGTTTGTAATAGAGAGTAGCCAATTCATAAAGGCCTCGCCAGGGAAAATCAAATTCCCGTCCCAATTTCCAAAATGGTTAAAGATGAAGAAAATAAGATCGGATTCGGTAATATTTGTATTGACGACGTTTACCACATTTGCCACTGCGTATGCATCACCGGTTATTATCAGCGCGGTGTCAGAAGATGTGGCGCTGTTTGCGCCTGTGTCTGCAGAAACCACAATGTCGTTTACTACCGTTGCTTCATTTTCATTTGTCACGTTGTAGCCGGAAGCAGAAAGGCACTCTTGCGTGCAGGAGCTCGCGCTATCAGCGCCTTCTCCCATAGATTCCGTGGCGGGTCTTATATCAATATCGCCAACTTCGCCCCCCTCCGCGTTTACAATCGTGAGATTGAGCTCGGAGTTTACGACGTTAGTATTTACCACATTTACCGTGTCGGAAACCGCCACAGCATCACCCGTATCAATGGCGGCATTCTCTGAGTCGGCAATTTCATTGCTACCCGTCCCTGCGTCAGTGCCAGAGTCGTTTAAGACCGTGGCGTCATTGCTGTTGGCTATACCAATGGTCGTTGTTGAATTTCCAGCATCAACAGGATTGTCCTCGGGAATTATTTCTAGAGTAGTGCTTGCTGTTGAAGTCGCGGCTTCAGGCAGGATTTCGGTCTGTACAATATTGGTGTTTACCTCGTTTTCATTTGTGCTTTCTGCCTGGGCATCGCCAGTTACAATAGCCGTCGTTTCTTCTTGTGGCGCCGGTTCAGCCACTATCTCTGCGGGTGTTTCTACTACTGCAGGCGTTTCCGCAATCACTTCTTCAATAGGCGCAGGCGCTACTTCCTCGTCGGCTGAAGCGGGTGTGAAGGGGATAGGGGAAAGAATGGTAGCCAGAATAAGAGCAGAGGCAAAAAGCCGTTTGAGATGATCTCTCGCGTCATTTGAAATATTAAATTGTGAAGAGAGATATGACATATTTCCACACATTAGCGAAAAATACTGACATTAAGGAAGGCTTTTCGGTGCTAATCTCAAGCGCGTAATTATCCTCTCCTGTCTCAATGCCAACTTCAGAAACCCCCGCTGTCTCTGTTCTTGCGCCAGACTCTGCTCTGGAGCTAGATGAAGGCAAGATAATTTCCGAACTCTTTTTATGGAGGAGCTTTCTCCAGCAGGAGAGGAGACTGTCTCATTTATGTCTTCCACGATTTCTCCATTTATAACAGTCTTAATTTCCACTTGGCTCGTGGCTTGCCCGTCTCCGCCAGTGGAAGCGCTTGCGCTGACATTATTTCTTATAGAGGCCGTGTCTGCCCACACGCCATAAAGAGGCAATGTTATTGCCATAAACGATAAAAATATCCTTGCGTAATGAAGTTTCATCCCTTCGCACAGACTCTCAAGATTCCTCAAGAGTCTATCCGAAGGCGGGAGTACTCGTATGAATTTATTTAAAATTTATCCGAGATATCCCGTCCTCGTTAAAACAATTAGCGTCGAATGCGAGTGATATTTGAGTTGACCAAATTGGCTACTCCGGAACCTGCTCCAGCGCTTCCGCTGAAAATCATGCCTCCATTTCCACCATCATTGCCAAAACCGCCTCCACCGTTGCCACCATTGGCATCGTTGTATCCAGTCTTAGCTGTAGTATCAACGTAATTCTTAACCATTGCTCTGTTGCTGTTCCCGACAGTAACATCTCCTCTGCAACCGCAAGTAGTCTTTACCTTTGTATCGTTTGTATTGACCACATTCTCAACTGCAGACAAAGCAGCAGCTTCTCCTGTAGCTATAAATCCGCCATTTCCACCATCATTGCCAAAACCGCCTCCACCATTGCCGCCATTGGCGTCATTGCCACCAGTGCTTGCGGTAGTGTCAACGCTATTTTTGACATATGCAGAGTTTGTGTTGCCTACAGTTATGTCACTGCTTGACCAGTGCCATGCAGATGCTGGTGATGCAACTCCAAGAAGAGCGACGATTGCAAACAATGCTAAAATTCTTTTCATTTTCATTTTTCAATTAACACTTGATAATTTTTTGGACATTCTTCTGTCCCTTAAGGGAAAACAGAAGAAGCCAATTTATCGACCGCTTGAACTCTAGAGCTCAAGAGAGAGAAAACAAATAACACACGTGCATCAATGCACTTTCATTTTTTCTCCTTTGGACTCTATTTGTGAAGAACTAAATTAAACAAAACACCAAAAAGCATTTACGCTTTTCGGTGTTTTGACAGAAAATATATTTTTGTCTGGGGAAACTTTTTCATACACAAAACATCTGTGCCTTCTTTGGTTTCCCCTCAAAGAAAGCTAAGTTCTGGTACGACAATTGTAACGCTGGAAACTGCCTAACTGGAAGGAAATAATCAACATTTTCATACCTAGGAATTATGAGAGTAAGAATGTCAATCGTCATGCGTCTACAGCCCTTGTAATTAGCGTTATAACAGAGGGTCAATATAGGAATTATGGCAATCAAACAAAAAAGCCAGAAAGGGGACGCTGAATCCGGGAAACCGGCCCATAAAGCCTAAGCTTCTTGGGCAGGGGATCAGCATCCCTTTCTGGCTTTTTTATGTACACTTGCGATTCTAGCCACTTGCGCTCTGTTGTCAATGTATTTGGGCTATACTCCCACTCTTGGCCTGCAAAAATTTCGTTTGTAAAACCACATAGGTGAAGCCTGTGTGGTTTGTAATACTCTGAGCACTCTCACGGCCTTATAGCCATAGCAGTTAATCTAAATTTTATGAACAAAATAATTGGCATAATTATAGGGATCGTCGTGTTGGTGGGGATTGGGTGGTTTGTTATGGTTCGTGATGATAGTTCTGACACTTCTGACGTTGTCCAAGACAACAATTCAAACACTGGGACAGTTCAGAATCCCACTCAGGCTCGTGCCCCGATAGTCTTAGCTGATCAGAAAGCTATACCTACAGACACAACAGCGGTTGTGACAGGTAAGGTGACACCAAACGGCGCCATCACAAGCTATTGGTATGAATACGGCACAACTCCAGATATGGGTAAGATGACGACAAGGCACATGTTGGGCTCTGGGTTTAGCGCAATTTCTTCGCCTGCCTATATCACTGGGCTTACAAAAGACACTACATACTATTTCCGACTAAATGCTGAAAATCAGTTTGGAAAAGTCTCAAATGGCAAGCACTCCTTTGTAACGTCGAGTGAGTTCACTCCGATTGTTGGAAAAATTTCAACTGCAAAAACACTTCCTGCAACAAGTATAACTAGAACTTCCGCCGATCTTCACGGTGAAGTGTTGCCAAATCAAGCCGATACACAATATTGGTTTGAATACGGTCCAACAGTAAATTTAGGAAACATTAGCTCATTTTCTTCTGCTGGAAAGGGGACAGCAACACTACCTGTGGCGGCTTCTCTCAGTAATCTAAGTCCATCTACTACATACTATTTTCGTATTAACTCACAGAATATCTTCGGTACAGTAAATGGTGTTGTTTTGAACTTCGAGACTAGCGGTCCGTCTAATACAGCAGTACCGACCGCTTCAACAGTGAGTGCAACATCTGTAACAGATTCAACAGCTAATCTACGTGGTATTGTGAATGCTAAAGGTGCCAATACAAATTATTGGTTTGAGTACAGTACAGATTCTGGATTCAAGGCTTCAGCACTAAAGACTACAGAGAAAGCGGCTGTAGGAAGTGGTGAAATAGATGTGCCAGTGAGTGCTATGGCTTCGCCTCTACTCTCAAAGACGACATATTATTTTCGTGTCGTCGCGGAGAATTCTTTAGGGACGACTCGCGGAGATAGTATGAATTTTAAAAGCAAGTAGAGTTTTTATCAGTTCTTGATAGCTATTAATTAAATTTAATCTCAAAATTATGACAGATGATGCAACAAAAAAGGACGAAGTGGCAGTAGAAAAAGATAAACTAGCAAGTGATGCAACAGAGAAAGCTGCAGAAGCCCATGTGGATGCTGCAGAGGCTCATGGAGCAGCGGCAATAGAGCATGTTCAGCAAGCTGAAGATCAGCAAAACAAAGTTAGCTAGTAGATGTTGTGCTGACAGCATGTGGTAGGAGTTGAAGAGCGAGAATAAAATTAATAATAAATCATAAAACCATGGGAGTAATTCTTTGGATTATATTCGGGGCATTGGTAGGGTGGGTAGCATCGCTTATCATGAAGACCGATGCAGAGCAGGGAGCGGTACTCAATATTGTGATTGGTGTGGTGGGTGCGGTGATCGGTGGATGGCTCATGAGTGTATTTGGTGGATCTGGAATGACGGGTTTCAACCTCTATAGCTTTCTGGTTGCACTTGTTGGGGCTGTGGTACTTATAGTTGTGGTCAAGGCTCTTAGGCGCGTCTAATAGATAAGGGAGACCCGTGCATTATGCAGGTTGACTTCTGCGTAATGCACGGGTCTTCATGCCATTTACATTTGTAGAAAATATGATAGCGTGCGATTAGATCCGAACGTGAGGTAGTGGCCATACTTGAAAGCGCAATAGCGCGGGGAGGGTAAAATGAAACGTCTTGTGATGATTCTTTTTGTGTTCTGGGGTCTTGCCATGGAGGGCGCTTGGGTAGAGGCCCAGACACCCACAGGAGATTCATTTGTAAAGGGAGAGATGAAGAGCGGAGACGAGTATGTGGAGCTTCTGCGTCTGCGAAGTTCCCGCGTCGTTCCGACTCCCAGCCAGGTTCTCGCGGCTTTTCAGGCCAGGGATCCGGAGGCGCGGCTCAAGAATCTCTCGGACTTGTACGCATACATCTCCGAGCTTGATACTGTGCCGTGCCCGGCTGGAACGAACCTCATCATGGCAAGATATGTCTTCTCTACTCGGCTTTTGCATACTGACTTTGAAAGAGTGTGCAAACCCGGGGAGATGCTTCTGCGCAATCGACGTACGAAAGAGATCATTGCGTCTCTGGACTGTGGCAACACGGTCGGGTCTCCTCGGTATCTTCCAGGTGACGAGCCTGTCTTGGGGGTGGAAGTGAAGACCGTCATGGTGCCTTCAAAGCCTGACACGGTTAGGTTACCTGCGCCGCCTGCAAGAGTGGAAATGCAGTTCAAGACAGATACGCTCTGGCGAAGTAGGCCTTGGGGATGGCGTGTTGCAGAAGATGGAATATTTGGGGTGATTGGGGGAATTGTCGGATACAATCTGCGTCAGTTTCCCGCATGTCCTGCAATTCCAGGCGGAGGACCTGTGAATCCTCCCAATCAGACGAGCCCAGTTTTCGGGGTATCACTCCGGATCAATAGGTAAAGTGCGGTGTTTTTCAGGGGGCAGGCTTATTCACAGCTTGTCCCCTTTTTCTTATATTTTGATTGAAAACCCCAATACAGAGGCTATACTACTCCCATTGGGTAAGGGTGAGCATTATAAGCTTGACGACCTTGACTTTAAATTGTAGAAGGTATATAATCGCGGCAGCAAGTTCTCTCGACTCTTTTTGTAATTTTCTAGTCAATTAGTTCGGCATTAAACGTAGACTTTAATAGGTTAACTCAATAAATATGGAAAAAACAATTTCACGACAAAGTGGCTGGGCAAAATCTGCTCGTCGCTTCACTAGCGCAACTCTTGCGTTTGTTCTCGTTATACAAGCACTTGGTCCGGGTATTTTTGCAGTACAGACTGCGTTTGCTGTTACACCGACAACAATTTTCTCTGATTCGTTTGGAATAAGCCCTACTGTATTTGATATTCCTGCATGGGAGGAGGAAGGAAACGATGCCGATGACTCAACTCTGGCAAAAGCCCCTACCGACTCCGGAGCAGACACAGCAAGCCCCGATGGAGGACGTTTTGCAAAAATCT
>MHVX01000011.1:0-7477 GCA_001823875.1 Candidatus Zambryskibacteria bacterium RIFCSPHIGHO2_12_FULL_43_12b | reverse complement strand
TAAACAAATTGACGCTTCTGGATATGAATCTCTAGCGCTTTCTTACTATTGGAGAGGAACAGCATCAGCAGAGCCTGATGACTTTGGAATAGTTGAAATTCGCGCTAATGGCGTAAGTGAAGATTCTTGTAATTCAAATGGGAATGGAGGATGGACAAATCTAGCAAGTCATCTTCTGGACGATGCGTCCGGGGAGCAAGGCCAGACTCAGGAACCATGGGTATTGAATTCCGTAAATCTACCTCAAGATGATGACGGTCTTTTCCTACTCAGATTTAGAACTCATTCAAGCGCCGTCACGGAATACTTCCGCGTTGACGGAGTATCAATTACCGGTGAGCCTATTCCTGCTCCAACAGTTACTCTTAGAAAGTCAGTAGCAAATATTTGGTTGACACCTGGGCACCCAGAGTGGGGTACTCACATTACCTACAATATTGACTGGAGCGTGGACGGGGATGTCGCTGACCTTGTGATTACTGATGAATTGGCAGATTGGACATATTTAATTTCAGCAAATCCTACATATCCAATTGTACCTACGCCAGCAGGTTTGGATCCGCTTGTATGGGACTTTGATGATGAAGA
The DNA here is from genome assembly GCA_001823875.1 of Candidatus Zambryskibacteria bacterium RIFCSPHIGHO2_12_FULL_43_12b. Classification (GTDB taxonomy): domain Bacteria; phylum Patescibacteriota; class Minisyncoccia; order Phycocordibacterales; family Zambryskibacteraceae; genus 12-FULL-43-12b. The sequence continues at coordinate 6,889 of MHVX01000011.1, read as the reverse complement.
AGATGGCGCTTATGGAACTATTGAATACACAATTGAGGTTTCGGATAATAAGGTGTGTTCAGTAGAAAATACTGCAACTGCAAATTATTTATACGGCAATGAACAGAATAGACAGGCTACTTCAAACACAGTTGAAACAGATGTCTTAAATCCATCAGACGAGTGTTTACCTCCTCCGCCAGAGCCAGCACAATGTGTCGCTGACTTGGAACTTATAAAAAATGGAAGCTTTGAAAATCCTTCTGTCACTCACAGTGCTTTGTGGGAAACATTTGACAGCACTACATCAGGACTTGATTGGGTTGTGGATTGGATGTCAAATTCATCTCCTTTTGGAGGCGATACACGTCCAGTAGTAGCAAGCCTTGAACTTCATGGTGGTGTAAATAGCTGGTTGCCTGATCTAGGCGAGCAGTACGCGGAGCTAGATGGTGACTGGGAAGGTCCTAATGGAGATACAAGTGGAGAACCAGCTTCTACACTTGTCTATCAAGATATTCCGACTGTTCCAGGTGAAAACTATGAGCTTAAATTCTCATTCTCACCAAGACCAGACACATCTGCATCTAATAACATATTGGGAATCCTATGGGGTGGTGTAGATGCAATGCCTCAGATTAGTGATGACAATGCTACGAATCAGACAGAATGGACAGATTATACTGTTGCCCTTTCTGCTACTTCAGCACTTACTAGACTTCAGTTTGAAGACAGGGGTACAAGTGATTCTCTAGGAACATTTCTAGATAACGTAAGTTTGAAGTGTGTTCCGGAAGTATGTACTCCTTCAGAAGGGATGATTTCAAGTGACGAGGGTACGACAGTTACAAATGTGGTGATTGGTCCAGATGGAGACTTGGGCACAGATTATGTTCTAATTGATTATTCAGCAGAACTCGTCTCTACAGTGCCTGCGATACAAGCTCTTGGATCAGGTGTCTGGGGAGCTAGCACATCAGACGCAAGTGCAAAGTGGATTTGGTCTGAGGATACAGTGGAGGACTGGACGGTGGACAAATGGTCAACGTTCCAAGAAACATTTAACATCGTAGGAACATCAACTTCAGCCAAACTTGAGATTGCGGCTGACAACTCTTACGAGGTGTGGGTCAACGATCCTACAATGAGCGGCGTGCCCGATTTCTCTGACGCTCTGGAAAATAACCACTCTGTTACGGATGTATACGACAATATTCACGGACTACTACAGGATGGTCAAAACACTCTTACAATAAGAGTAAAGAACTGGGCATTGCCAGGACAGCCATCTACTAATAATCCTGGGGGTCTTCTTTACACCCTTTCATGGGGAGTAACTTGTGGTAATGACAATGGAGGCGGAGAAGAAGAGCCTGACACTCTAAAAGTTCATATCTTGAAGTATCTTGACGGGGAACTTGCAACCACAGAATCGGCAAATGGTTTCCAGTTTCCAATGCATGCCGTCTGGCACTGGATTGACGATGTCGTCAATTCTGGAAATGGAGACTATTTCCTCGGTCCTGTTGGACATGGTGGAGCAGGTCCATACCAAGCAGATACTTCTACGATGACTTGGCCTGCCGAATACCAGACATGGGAGATTACTACCGAGAATGATACAGAAGGTTCTCCAAGCTTAGTCTTACCAGGCAGAAGCTACTGTACTGCAGAAAATGCAGGCGCTTATTATCTAGCTGGCTATAAAGTAGGGGAGACTCTATTGGGGGCAGAAAACTCAGAATTTATTGATGCAGATTATCCTGCGTTTAATAACCTCGGCTCAGACAGATATGTAATCGTCTATAACGAAACATGTCCTCCACCTCCTCAGACCGTGCTGGGAGATGTAACTATGTGTAAATTGGATGATATTGAAGATGGCAATCCGCTTTCCGGATGGCAGCTTCTACTCCTAGGCGCGCAAGTTCAAGCGGGACTTTCAGTAGATTCAGCCTCAATGGCTGGAGCAGACTCCGTCTCACTTGATGCAGGCACATCATATGTTGCAAAGGCAACAGGTACTTGGAATAACCAAGGAGGCGCTAATCCTGTAGATGCTGAATACTCAACTGTTGATGGATGGACGAGCCAAATGGATGGATACACAGGCTATCCAACCGGAATCCTAGAATTGCAAATTGCGCAAAATCCTCTGTTTGGTGATTGGGGAGCATACAATGCAAACCACACTTATTGGCAGGGTTTCTCTCCTTCAGCTACTGGTACTGTAAACTTTCGTATCTTTGATGGAGACGCAAATACTAATATTCAAAATGCCGGCTGGTATGGAGATAACTCAGGAAGCCTGCTCGTAGATATCTATGAAGGATATACAGGTGTTACAGGCCAAAATGGATGTGTGACATTTGAGAATGTTCCTTTTGGAGACTATACGGCTGAAGAGGTACTTCAGGAGGGTTGGTCTAATGTTTCTGGAACAGGTCCAGTTGTAGTAAATGATCCAACAGAGACATTTAATATCGTGAACACTCAGGGCAATGACAGTAACCCGCTCAGATTCACACTTAATGTGTTTATTACCGGTGAGGGAGAGGGTACTGTCGCTGGTGATGGCATTGACTGCTCAAGCAAGCTTGAGGGAGAAGGAGAAGAAGGAGATTGTTCGGAGACCTATGATTCTGGAGAGAATGTAAACCTCACAGCAAACCCAGATGAAGGGTCAAACTTTGATCACTCTTGGTCTAACGCATGTACTGGTAATAATCCACTCTGTTCAATCGTGATGGATAGCGACAAAGATGTTCAGGCGCACTTCGATGTTGAAGGCAACCTCATCATTGATTCAGTAACAAATACTGGGGGAGGTGGCGGAGGCGGATCATCCGGAGACAGAGTTCGTGGGTTTTCACTTGGCGGAGGTAGCGGTGGCGGTAGTAGCCCATCAGGAGAAGTCTTGGGTGCTTCCACCGAGCTTCCTGGCCTTCCTAATACAGGAAATGGCCCAGTGGCGCGAGCAGACTCACAGGCGCAAGCAATTGCGACTATCCTAGTCGGTCTTGCAACTCTAGCATTCTTAAACTTCACTGCAGTAAAGGTATTTAAACTAAACAAAATTAGCAAGTAAATTAGCCATAAAATGGCAAAACAAATAGCCCCACCTTGTTGTGGGGCTATTTGTTTGTTTGGAGTTATAATGAGCAAATGAACTTTAAGAGGGCAATGGTAATACTGGTTTCTCTCTTGTTTATACCAAACTTGGTTTTCGCCATTAGCGCTTCAGAATTGGTGGCGGAGATTAATGCCGAGCGGGCTTCTAGGGGTCTTAGTGTGCTTCTAGAGGATTCGCGTCTGGATAAGGCAGGAGAAAATAAGTCACGCGCTCTTAGAGATAGGGGATTGCTTGAACATACAAAAACCGCAGAAGGTGTACCGTGGAGTTATGTGGCGGAGACAGGGTATGAATATTCAAGCGCGGGAGAAAATTTGGCAGTGGCAGTAGACGGGGATTTCAATGTCTTGGAAGATTGGCTACAGTCTTCCGCGCACAGAGAGAATGTTTTAAATAAAAATTATGTAAATATCGGGGTGGGAATTACGAAAGGCGCTTTCGGTGGCACAAGCGCGGAGTATGTGGTGGCGTACTTTGCCACCCCCAAGCAGTCGGATAATTTACACAAATCTGAAATATCTGGCAATACCGATACGCGAATTGAGATTATGAAAAGGCTCATAACTCTATTAACGGAACTTATCAACCAAATCCTTGCAAACAGAGTATGATATTTTTTGAAAAATACAAAAAGCTAATATTGCTCAACTTAGTCTTTATTCTGCTAGTTGGCCTTGTGTTTAATGTAATATATCGGAATGAGAGACGGAGTGCGGTGACAGTGCCACTCCTTAAGTCGGATATATTTACTGGGGACGTAGCTACTTCTACACCCATAAAAGTGAGCATTCCAGCCTATGGCATTGAAGGAAAAGTGGTGCCGGTAGGCATCGCTAAGAGTGGCAATATGGCTGTGCCAGAGAAGTATGAGGATGTCGGATGGTACAAATATGGTCCTCGCGTGGGCGGGGAGGGCAATGCGGTCCTAGCAGGGCACCTGGACAATGGTAGCGGCAAGCCGGCGGTATTTTACAATCTCAACCAAATGAGAATAGGGGATGAGGTGTTTGTGGAGACAAGCGAGGGAGAGAGACTGCAATTTGTTGTTAGAGAGGTGAGACTTGTAGATTACAAAGATCCCCCACTGGAGGAAATCTTTGGTAAAATGAAAGGGGAGCATTTAAACCTTATAACCTGTGATGGTACATGGGATCCTGTGGCTAAGACGTACAGCGAGCGTCTCGTGGTTTTCACAGATAGGGTAAAATGAGCGCGCGGACGCATCGCCAGAATATGGCTAAGTGAAGCGGTTAAAACAATTGCATTTGAATACGATATATGGTATAATTAGAATAATGTTAAATATCTTGAAAAAGTATTTTATCCCCAACGAGGAGAACGAATACAAGCCTCATTTGCTACGCAGGACCTCTGTTGCAGTAATATCTTTCATATCGGTACTTGTGTTTTTCTTTGGAATTCTTCATGTAGTTGTTATAGAAAATACAAGTCTGCTTTCTGCCGTGATTTCGCGAGCCCTTGTGGAGCTTGCCAATAACAATCGTGTTCAAAATAACCTCACACACCTCGCTACAAGCCCCGTTTTGGAAGAAGCTGCGCAGCTCAAGGCCAACGACATGGCGGCCAAGAGCTATTTTGCCCATGTCTCCCCGGAAGGTACTACACCTTGGTATTGGTTTAAAGAAGCTGGATATGATTTTCAATATGCGGGAGAAAACTTGGCGGTGAACTTCTCAGACTCTTATGATGTAGATCGGGCTTGGATGAATTCTCCTTCGCACAGGGCAAATATCTTGAATGGCAAGTTTACAGAGATTGGCATTGCCACAGCGAAAGGCTATTACAACGGACAGGAGACTATATTTGTAGTGCAGATGTTTGGAAAACCGCTTAGAAATAATCTTGCCAATATTGCCAATACGGTTGTCGGGACACAGACGGCAAATGCTCAAATCCCAGCACCTACCACTTCACCTGTCCAAAGTCCTCAAAACACAGTTGTAGCTAAACCGACTCCAACTTCAACACCTGCCACTGGCCCAGTACTCGCGGCTGAGGCTGAGGGGAATTCTGGCACAGGAGCCAACCCTATCTCCGGGACAGCAGAAACATATATTGAAATTGAGAATGTAGCGGATGTTCCCGAAGGAAACCAAGTCGCGGCAGTTTCGGTAAAGACAAACGATGATGCAAGCAAGGCGGATGTGATACTCTCAAGCCCAAAGAAGACAGTGAGTCTGATTTACTCGGTGATTAGCGTGATTATATTTATTGCAATAGTGCTGATGATATTTATTGAGATCAAAAGACAGCATCCAAAACATATTGGACTTGGAGTGCTTGTGCTGGCTTTGATATGCGCACTTGGGTATGTATTTAGAGAAATTCTTTTCACGGGAGTGGCGGTTATTTAAAAAGTGAGAGATAATATAGTCCTCAATATGACATTTGAAGGATCACAAAATCTTGAAGGCCCAGCTTCTGATGACGCGCTTGAGAGACTGCGCCAAAGAGCAGATGGAGTTTATGATATGTCGGAAGAAGATGAGCTGTCTCCAAGTGATTTAGCTGATGTTGATGATAATTCAAGTTCAAAAACTAGGGGAATTGGAGCTAAATTGAGACGTATGGCTGGTATTGGGGCGATGGGTATGGCAAGCCTAGCGGGAGGAGAGACCATGCTCTCACGCGAAGCTGAAGCGCAGGATAGTTTGCAGAGAGTTGAGCAAGTTGCTGATTCCGCAAAACTGGCAGAAATAAGAGAATCATGGAAGAGAAGAGATTCGTCTGAAGTTGGCAATACAGGCCGACGGGCTCTTGAGCTAATAGAATTTGTGGATGGAGTTACCGAGAGCAGAGTGAAGCCGAGCAGAGAAAAGATGCAAAACATCTTAGCAACTCACTTTCCGGAATTTATTAAAAGGATTCCAGATTTGCTTACAGATGGAGAATATGAGGATGTGAAAAAGGTGTTTATGAAATACAAATATGGAGATTTGGTGGCAATAAATCAGGCGACGGAGCGGATGATGGAAATTGTGAATTATGCGGAACAGTATCGATTTTCTCCAAACATAATGGATAATCTAAAACTAAGCTTGATTAGACTCAAGTTTAATTTCAAATATTTGGTTAGAACTCTGGATGAGATACAGAAGATGGAAGTAAAAAAGGATACAACCAAACCGCCACCTCCTAACTTGGGTTTTCAGAGAGGATAAGAAGAGTAGGTTGAGCAGGGGTCGGAATCCGATTTTGTATCAAAAAAGTCTTTAGAAAAAAAACCGCAGGATATTGTTCTACCAAAGAATCAAGGCTCGATTTTGATTACCTCGATATAATTACTTAGTGTGCAAATGCATGTAGATATCCTCAAGCGCGCGCACTGCATCCCCTGCGGCTATGTTGTTTTGATGATATAGAACGTCGGAGCAATCTCCGGCGGCCCATAAACCGGGGATTTCAGTTTGCTGTGTTCTAGGGTCTATTGGAATTTGATTATATTTATTCAGTTTGACCAGATCTTTTACGAAGTCTGTCGCCGGGATAAGACCGATTTCCACGAATATTCCCGTAACTGGGATTTCTCTCTGTTCTTTTGTCGTAGCATCCTCATAGACTAACGTGTTTACGAATTTATCTCCTTTTACCGCAACCGGCAATGCGTTCATAATTGCTTTCATCTTTGGGTTAGAAAGGACTCTCTCCACTGTTACCGGGTCGGCCTTAAATTCGGGACCGCGATTAATGAGGGTAACGCTCTTGCAATATGCGAGTAGCTGAGCGGCAGTCTCAAAGCCAGCATTGCCACCGCCT
>MHVX01000010.1:3302-7409 GCA_001823875.1 Candidatus Zambryskibacteria bacterium RIFCSPHIGHO2_12_FULL_43_12b | reverse complement strand
TTATTTCAACTCCACCGTTTGAGGACTTAAGTACTTCAAAAGGCACATTAGCCTTGTCCTTCTGAACCGCCGGATCGTCAAATGTGTGTCCAATAAATCTTTTGACGCCAAAGACTGTGTTCTTGGGATTAGTTACGGCTTGTCTTTTTGCAAGAAGTCCCACAAGCCTTTCTCCTGTTTTTGATATAGCAACAACTGAAGGAGTGGTTCTCGCCCCTTCTGAGTTTTCAATAATTTTGGGGCTGCCGACCTCCATCACGGCGACTGCAGAGTTCGTGGTTCCCAAGTCTATTCCGATGATTTTCGCCATAAATTTATTTTATTAATGCTTAATTATTGCTAATTTTCGGGTTTTCATTGATAAATTGCGCAGACATTATATGAATACTTGGGAGCGCTGTCAAATTAGCGGCTTATATGCAGATTTATTGTTTAAACTCCCCTATTTTTACCCTAGAAGGACGCAGAACTTTGTCTCCAAGCTTGTATCCGTCCTGAAAAACTTCAATAACAGTATGATCTTTTTTTTCATCATCCACTGGAATTGTTCCAATCGCCTCCTGCTCTTTGGGGTCAAACAAGGCGCCAAGCGCTTCAATTTTCTTAACTCCGGACTTTGTAAGAGTGCTCTTAAGCTGATTTATCGCGCTTTCCATGCCTTTTCTCCAATTTTCCGGCAGTGCATTCCACGCTTTCTTGTCAGACGTAGCTAGCTCAAAACTGTCTAGAGTCGGCAACAGCTCTAATATAAGCGATTCATTTGCAAACTTTACGAACCTAATTCTTTCTTCCTCGTCTCGTTTTCGAAGATTTATGAAATCAGCTTTAGCCTTCTGTAGATCTGTTAGACGCTCAAGTTTCTCGGCCTCGCATTCTTTGAGCTTTGCTCGGAGCTTTTTTACGCTCTCTTGCAGGCTCTCTTCAGTCACGACAGAGTCGTCTAAATCAGCGTCAGATTCAGTTTGAATGTCATCTTCAGTTTTATCGTTATTCTTGCTGAACATTTAAAAATGACAACACCGTCTTGTAGAACTATTAGCGCTTGCTCCACTGAGGCGCTTTTCTAGCCTTCTTGAGTCCAAATTTTCGTCGCTCCTTGCTTCGTGGATCTCTTTTAAGAAACTTAGCGGCTTTTAGGACTTTACGGGAAGTAGATTCAAACTCAACAAGCGCCCTTGAAAGTCCGTGTCTTACTGCCTCTGCTTGAGAGTTCATCCCGCCGCCTCTAACTACCACTGTTACAACAAATTTTTGAGAAAGGCCCGCGACTGTGAGAGCCTCGGTAGCAATTTTTCTCTGCTCACTTGTTTTAAAAAAATCATCAAGAGTGGCTCCATTTACAAGAAACGAGTTTTTTCCCGCTTCCGTAACTCGCACACGCGCGATTGCGGTTTTACGTCTTCCGACGGTTTCAATGTATTTATTTTTTGTTTCAGTGGCTTCCATTATCGTAACTTATTTGACTTATTAACTTATTCAACTACTTTTAGATTTTTTATCATCACTGCTCTCAACTTGTTTTTTGGGAGCATCCCCATTACGGTCTTTCTCATCACTTCCTTAATCCCCTTTTTTGCAAGCATTTCTTCAAGTTTTTCATGCTTTATCCCGCCTGGATATCCGGTGTGCCTGCTGTACGTTTTCTCTCCTTTCTTTTTTTCAGATATCGAAAGAGCGCTTGCGTTTATGATGACAACCTCCACGGTAGGCGCCTTGTTTCTTGAAAAGGAGACAGAATTTTTGCCCATAAGGATGCTGGCTGCTTCAGATGCAACCCTTCCTATTTTCTTTCCTTCTGCATTAATTTCGTATTGCATGGTCGTTTTATACAAACTCAATCTGAGATACTGGGCTGGCATCTAGCTTGCGTATTCCCATCTTTGTAATCCGAGTGTATCCTCCTTTCCTGTCCTTATATTTAGGTGCAATCACCGTCACAAGCTTTTTCCCAGCTGTCTGGCCTACAACTCCTGTGACAATTCTCTGTGATGCTAAAGTACCCTTTCTGGCCTCAGTGACCAGTTTTTCTACAAAAGGTCTAAGCTCCTTCGCTTTTGCTTCAGTTGTCTTAATCTTCTCTTTCATAACCAATGACACAGCAAGAGTCTTCAAGAGAGCTCGTCGAGGTCCCGCTTTTCTGCTTAATTTTCTGTTTTGATTTCCGTGTCGCATTATTTCAAAGTAATACCGTATTCTCCAAGCTTGCTCTTTATCTCCGAAATGCCCTTGGCACCAAGACCTTCAATATCAAGAAGATCCTTCTCTTTTTTTCTCGCAAGGCCGCCAACTGTTCGGATGTTTGCATTTGCGAGCGCGTTTTGCGTCCTAGATGAAAGTCCAAAAGACTCAATGCGTGTCTTCAATAGCTCCGCATCAGGCTCTGCCCTTTTCACGGAGCCAGGTGCGGCTGCCTCCTCGTCGGCAATGGGTTCCATCGTCTCCTGAAAGCCCACGATGGCTTTAAGTTGATTAATCATTATGCCGATTGATGTTTCAAGAGCTTCTTTGGGCGTAATAGTTCCATCAGTTTCAATAAAGATTTTTAGCCTATTGAAATCCGTTCTATCTCCAACACGCATATTCTCCACCTCATAGCTTGCTCTGCGAATAGGAGTAAAGATAGCATCAAGAGCAATCATGCCGATGTCCACTCTGTTCTTTTGCAAGACTTCTTTTGAAACGTATCCAGTGCCTCTTTCCACTATCATTTCAATATTGAGAGACGCGCTTTTGTCAGTCAGAGTTGCAATAACTTGCTCTGGGTTGAGTATCTCCACTTGGCCAACCTTTTCAATGTCTCCTGCAGTTACTATCTTTTCGCCTTTTACTGAGATTTTAAGTGTTTGAGGCTCATCCGTTAGCATCTTTATGCGTACTTTCTTCAGATTAAGCATCAACGTGACAACATCTTCCTTTACACCAGAGATCACAGAAAATTCATGGTTTACACCGTCAATTTTAATTGAAGTAATGGCGGCGCCAGGCAAAGAAGATAGAATAATTCTTCGCAAGGAATTGCCTAATGTGTGTCCGTACCCAGGATAAAATCCGTCGATTTCGTATGTCCCACTGAATTGATCTTCAGAAACAATTCTTGGCTTTGATGGCAAAACTATTGAATGTTCAGACATAATGTTTTTATTAATTAAAATTGAATATTAAAATATTTAACGGCTATAAAATTCCAAAATGGCGTTGATATCAAACATTGAATCAGCTGGCTCATACTTGGGTTCTCCGACGATCTGAGCCTCCTTCTTGGACGTATCAAATCTAATCCAGGCAGGTTGTTTCAGACTTGCAAGCCTCTCTTCAAGTCCGCTAAAGAGTGGCTTTGCCACACTGCCGGCTCTAATTGCCATAACGTCACCGATAGACATTCTGTAAGACGGAATGGTTATCCTTTTTCCATTCACCGTAAGATGGCCATGTCCCACCATCTGCCGGGCTGCCAACCGAGTGGAAGCGAAACCCGCTCTATATGCCGCATTGTCCGCTCTTAGCTCTAGAGCGGAAAATAGCCTGCCAACACCGTTTTTATCCTTCGTTGCCAGAGCTTCCTTTACATATTTTGCAAATTGCCTTTCAAGAACACAGTAGGTGTATCTAGCTTTCTGTTTTTCTAGAAGCTGAAGTCCGAATTCCGATTTTGGTCGTGAAAAACTCTTGCCGGTTTTTTCTTTTCTGGCCTGAGATACAGTAAATTTTGGAGACTGAGTCTTTTCAAATACGGGCGCTCCAAGTCTTCGCGCTATTTTATATTTTGGGCCAATCTTCATAGTATTTATTAAACTCTTCTTGGCTTCTTGGGTTTTGGACCATTGTGTGGAACAGGTGTCATATCGCGAACAGAAATCAAATTCATACCCTTGGATAAAAAACCTCGAACACTTGATTCTCTGCCGGAGCCAACCCCTTTTATAATTACTGAAACTTCCTTTACACCAATTGCCTGAGCTTTGGCTCCAACTGTCTCCCCCACCTTTGCCGCAGCGAAAGGAGTACCTTTTTTCGCTCCACGAAAACCAAGGGAACCACTTGAAGACCAACACAGAGTGTTTCCTTTTACGTCAGTGAGCACAACTTTTGTGTTGTTGTATGTTGACT
>MHVX01000010.1:1490-3219 GCA_001823875.1 Candidatus Zambryskibacteria bacterium RIFCSPHIGHO2_12_FULL_43_12b | reverse complement strand
TCTTTTGCTACGATTCTTTTTTTACCCATTTACCCTAATATCTAAAATTGAACAAAAAACAATAGCCCGGAAACTCTCCGAGTTATGGTAACTTTGAAAAACAAGTGTACCATACCCGCGGATTTCGCGCAATCTCTCCTATTTCTTCTCTGCAATCTTGCGTCCTGTACCCATTGTTTTCCTCACATTTCCGCGTCTAGTTCTGGAATTTGTCTTGGTGCGCTGACCTCTCACAGGTAGCACCTTCATATGTCTAACGCCTCTGTACGCCTTTATATCCTTCAAACGTTTGATATTTCCAGCCACCTCTCGCTTTAAATCCCCCTCTAGTTTCATAGATTCTATGACTTTTCTTATTTCATTTTCTTGATCCACGCTTATATCCTTGGGCTTAAGAGAAGGGTCAATTTTAGATTTCTTTAATATAGAAAGCGCTCTCGGACGGCCTATACCGTAAACGGCCGTAAGTCCGATTTCTATTCTCTTATTTTCTGGAATGTTTATACCGAGTAGTCTCATTGTTTTGTGTGTTTAGCCCTGTCTCTGTTTATGTCGTGGATTTGCCTTGCAGATAACATAAAGATAGCCCTTTCTGCGGACCACTTGGCAATTTGTACACATCTTTTTTACTGAAGCTTTAACTTTCATCTTAAATGCACGGATAGCAATACTAGCTTATGGGTGAAATATGTCAATAATTATAGTCTCCTGACGATCCTTCCTCTGCCGCCGTAAGGGTCGAGTTCTACCTCTACCCTATCACCCACAAGGACACGAATTTTATTCATTCGCATCTTACCAGCCAGATATGCAAGGAATTCCTCACCTTCTCCTTCTGGTGAAATTTTGAACAAAATATTTGGTAGAGCTTCTATAACTGTGCCTATTATTTTAGACGACTTCGTCTTTTCAGTCTCTATCATATGGAGGGTTGGGTTCTAATTTCAATGTCCGTGATATCATCAGGAAATGTCCTTTTCCAGACCGGTCTTATCGTGCTTTCTGCGGTCTTGATTGAAGGATAATTAGAGAGAATTGCCGTAAGTTCCTTCTTCGACTTTCCAACAATGTCTTCTTTAAGCTTACTTTCATCAAATCTTGAAATGAATGTAACTGGTCCCGAGATTGAGAAAGAGATTTTCTCAAGATTCCTCGGATCTAAATCCCCCTTATTTTTGAGTGAAAATTGGAGTTCAGTAAGATTAGAGATTTCTAAGTCGCTTAGCTCAAGTTCTGGAATGAATTTTGAGGCAAGATAGTTCGCAAGACCTTCTTTTGGTATCAGGATGCCATAAAGAGTCGCTTCTTCGTTGATGGTTACTTTTGAGCCATTTCCCTCTGTCTGCGGGAGCGAAACATTCTCGACTATTGATGCATCAGAAAAAAGCACGAAGTTCTCTGGTACTTTTGACTTAGCTTCTTCCTTTAGCTCAGACTCCAGTCTTGAATGAATTTCATCTTGAGCTGATTTCATGTCGGTTTCAGAAACCTTTCTCATCATGCCGACAAAACCACCAGTCATGTCTGTCTTAGATCGCGCGTAGATTTCTTTATATCTCAAGGCATCTGACTTGAAACCTGGGATTGTGAAATCTGATTTTCCAATATTGTATTTTTCGCCAGCAATATCTGCGTAAACTGTAACCTCCACCGACCCTGGCACCGTTTTACCATCAACTGTCTTTTTTTCGGGAACTACCACGGATTCATTTATACGAAAGATTAGCCC
>MHVX01000010.1:0-1464 GCA_001823875.1 Candidatus Zambryskibacteria bacterium RIFCSPHIGHO2_12_FULL_43_12b | reverse complement strand
TTATCAGCCTTTGCGAAGAAGTGTCGGCATTGTTGTATACGACTATGATTCCACTTGCCTTCTTTTCCACCTTCTCCTCCCCATTTGCCGGCACCTCCTTTCCTCCACTCGTAGATAATTTGATTATATCAAAGCTCAGCTCTTTGCCCGTTGCTGTTCGAGAGGCCCCAAGGACGACTGAACTATCGGCCTCAATGCTTTGCGATGCTGGTGTTACGAGTATAGTTGCTTTAGTAAAAAGCGATGCCACCGCAAACACGACAATAATCACGGCTACAACCACACCTATCCAAATTGTCTTCTTGCTATTTCCGCGAAAAGAGCTTGGCAGATTATTCTCTTCGTATCTATAAACTTTCGGCTCTTCTGTTGCGAAGTCGTCGCTACTTGGCGGAGAAACAGGAAGCTCTTTTTTCATTGGACGATTGGGCAATGGAATGTCGCGTATGGATCTTCTCTCTGGTGGGACTATATCTTGTACAATATTTTTAGGCATTTTTAATTTTGTTTCTTATGCGTCTATTCTAATACAAGTATGGCTATTGTAAATGCTTTTTGTACAGAGCGTTGAGAGACATGGATTCTATCGCAATGAAAGGATCGTGAACAACGTGCTTATTGTAACCAATCTTGTCCCCAATGAGCTCATTTGTAATTTGAAAGACTGCTCGTTCATCTCCGATTAAATTTTTAAGAGTTGAGATAAAAGGCACGGCGACGTCATCATCTATAGTGACGAAAAATTTTTTAGAGTTTAAGGCAGAAAACAGCCTATTGTTCCCTGCTTCTTCAAGTTTAAACCTCCAAATAGCCATAAATGCGGAAAAAGCGTCTTCAAGGCGGCTTCTGCCAGCCATGTCAAGTTTATTTACGCTATAGAGAGAAATATTTGAAAGAGCCACGTCAATCGAAGATTCCATCTTTTTTGCTAATGAGCGAATCAAGGTGTTTCGACCAAGCTCAACGGAATAAATTTTCTCCATAACCTTATTCTTTACAAGTACGACATCTGTCATCTCTCCCGCGATATCCAATATCACGTAATCACTCTCGTGGCTTGGTAATTCTTTAAGCGCGCTCCATGCAGAAAATGGAAATGAGTGCGCGTAAACTTTTCTAGTGTGGAATGCGTTTTCTATCTTGCTTGCAATTTTAGAAAAGAAATCATGTGATACAAGACTAGTTAAGACTGAAGTGGAAATACTAGTCGCCATTTTCATCAAAGGTTCGCTAGTAGGATAGCCATTGAGCTCAACTTGAAGCATTTCCCTTTCAACGGCATGTATATCACCAAGCATATGTATTTTTTCTGATGAAAGCACCTCATTCTCAAACTTTTTTTCTTCAGCGTCTAAAATCCCATCAAAAAACTTTCGGTCAAGAATGACGGACTTATCTTTGGATTCTTTATTAAGAGCGACTTTTGATATGTACCATGGAGAGGAGAAAACAATATGAGCGTTT
>MHVX01000009.1:715-7457 GCA_001823875.1 Candidatus Zambryskibacteria bacterium RIFCSPHIGHO2_12_FULL_43_12b | reverse complement strand
TTAGACTGTAGAAATTCAGAAACCGTCAAAGACCCTTTTGACAAGTATACCCCCTAGGGGGTATACTTGTTTTTATATGAAATACATGGATAAACAAAGTAAGGCAAAAGTAGTCCGCCGCCTCAAGCTTCTAGAGGGTCAAGTCCGAGGTCTTCAAAAGATGGTCGAAAATGATACCTACTGCATTGATGTAATCACTCAGACATCTGCGGTAAAACAAGGACTGTCCAACGTTGAAGACCTGCTTCTTGAGAACCATCTTGACCACTGTGTGCATCACCAGATGCATTCCGGACAGACAGCTAAGGCAAAAGCTGAAATCATCAAAGTCTATAAGCTCAAGAGAAAATAATATGCGCACACAAACATACAAAGTGAACGGAATGCATTGTGCTTCATGTTCTTCCGTCATTGAAAAAACCTTCAAGAAAGTTGATGGTGTGCAATCAGTAGAAGTAAACTACGGCACTGAGAAAGCAAAAGTATCTTTTGATCCGTCAAAAACAAATCCTCACGCTCTCTCCAAACACATTGAACCTCTTGGCTACTCCTTAGAGGTTCCTGCCACTGCCGAAGAAATGGGAATGTCTGAAAGTGAACACGCGGCACATTTGGGATTGAATCAATCAAAAAGAGAGAAGCTTGCCGAAGTCAGAGACATGAAGACGAAGGTATTCTCTGCTATTCCTCTGGCAATTTTTGCCGCCATTGTTATGGGATGGGATATTCTTGCTCAATATGGCATTGTGCCTGAAATGAATTATGTGGTGAAGGAATTCTTCCATCATCTCCTCCCCCTGATGGCGACCTACACTCTCTTTGTTGTTGGTAAGCCATATCTTTTCGGTTTTTATAGGTTCCTCCGATATGGAAAAGCAAATATGGATACTCTTATCGGCATTGGAACTGTCGCCGCCTTCTTGTATAGCTTCGCGGTTACAGCTTTTGAAGAAACACTTCGACCTTTTATAAATGTCGATTATCAATACTACGATGTGACAATCGTGGTTATCACCTTCATCGCACTCGGCAAATATCTGGAGGCTCGATCAAAGATAAAGACCGGCGACGCCATTGAGAAACTCCTTAATCTACAGGCAAAAACGGCGCTTGTTATTCGTGATGGAAAAGAAGTAGAAATATCCGTCAATGATGTAAAGCACGGCGATCTAATCATCGTAAAGCCTGGCGCTAAGATTCCAGTAGACGGCGTCATAACCGAAGGAAATTCTTTTGTTGATGAATCCATGGTCACAGGAGAGCCAATGCCAGCGCAAAAAAAGACCGGAGACATTGTTGTATCCGGAACGATCAATGCAAGCGGATCGTTTACCTTTAAAGCGACGAAGATCGGATCAGAAACATTACTCGCGCAGATAATAAAGATGGTTGAGGATGCGCAGGGAAGCAAAGCTCCTATACAAGCGCTTGCAGATAAAATTTCTTCAGTATTTGTGCCTATCGTGTTAGTTATCGCTTTTCTTTCTCTAAGCGCATGGCTCATCGTTGGTTCACAGTACTTAGGATTCTCTCAGGCTCTATCATTCGGTCTAGTTTCGTTTGTGGGAATTCTAGTCATAGCATGTCCTTGCGCTCTTGGTCTTGCGACACCGACTGCGATTATCGTAGGAGTAGGCAAAGGAGCAAAGGAAGGTATTCTCATAAAAGATGCGGCTACTCTTGAAAAGCTCCACAAAGTAGACACGGTTATCGTTGATAAGACAGGCACCATCACCATTGGCAAACCAACACTTGTTGATATTCAAAACCAATCGAGCTTAAAAAACGAGGAGTTAATCTCAATTCTTGCTTCGCTTGAAAAGAAATCCGAGCATCCGATTGCGCATGCAATCGTGAACTACGCGCAAGAAAAGCGCATGTCTTTATTTGAGATTTCAGATTTTGAAGGAATAAAAGGCAAAGGTCTAAAGGGAGTTATTAAAGACACTGAGTACTTTGTGGGTAATGCAAAGCTTATAAGCGATCTTGGTATTGCATTTGATACGGCACAGCTTGATGAGTTCACTTCACAGGGAAAGACGCCGGTTATCCTTGCGACCAAGGATAGGATTCTGGGCTTTGTGATGGTGGCTGATGAGATAAAAGCGGAGTCTGTTCAGGCGGTAAAAAACCTCCACTTCCTTGGAATTAAGGTCGTTATGCTCACTGGTGATGACGAAAAGGCTGCCAAATATATTGCCTCATTAGTCGGAATTGATGATGTTGTCGCTCATGTTCTTCCGGAAGATAAATTGAAGAAAATACAGGAACTCCAGGCACAAGGACGTATAGTTGCAATGGCCGGAGATGGAGTAAACGACGCGCCAGCACTCGCTCAGGCCGATGTTGGTATCGCCATGGGAACAGGGACTGATGTGGCAATAGAATCAGCAAGTATCACACTCCTTGGTGGAGATATTTCTAAACTCACTAAAGCAATCAAGCTCTCAAAGATTACTATGCGCGGGATCAAGCAAAATCTGTTCTGGGCTTTCATCTATAACATAGTGGGCATACCACTTGCGGCCGGAGCTTTATATCCCTTCTTCGGATGGCTTCTCAATCCCGTCTTCGCTGGTTTTGCGATGGCAATGTCGAGTGCGTCAGTTGTATCAAATTCATTGCGAATCAAAAGTAAAAAATTATAAATATGAAAACACATACATTTCATGTTTCCGGTACCCATTGCGCCTCTTGCAAAATCTTCATTGAAGACGCCTTGAACAAGCAGAGTTTTATAAAAAATGTCCGAGTAGATTTAAAACAGGAGACTGTTGAAATTGAGACGGATAGCGATCAAAACCCCGAAACATTGGTTCAAATCCTGACCGAAAAAATCAAGTCAAATGGATATAAATTGTCAGTAGAAAAAGCACCTAAGGAGAAACCGATCAATGATGTTATTTGGAAAGCAATACCGATCGGGCTTGGTTTCTTGATTTTATTTTTTCT
This sequence comes from Candidatus Zambryskibacteria bacterium RIFCSPHIGHO2_12_FULL_43_12b, assembly GCA_001823875.1. Taxonomy (GTDB): domain Bacteria; phylum Patescibacteriota; class Minisyncoccia; order Phycocordibacterales; family Zambryskibacteraceae; genus 12-FULL-43-12b. Next base: position 4,505 of record MHVX01000009.1, on the reverse strand, counting down.
TTTACAAAAATCTGGAATTCTGAATCTTGGTATTGGTGGTCAAACAACTCCTACAACAAGTTTTATTATTGGTCTCATTGCCTCAGTTTCAAGTTGTCTCGCCATTGTTGGTGGTTTGGTTTTATCCCTCTCAGCAAAAATATCACAGGATAACGTGAGCGATACTAAGACTTTCTTACTTTTCCATATAGGAAGACTTGTAAGTTTTGCAGTATTGGGCGGAGTTCTTGGAGCGGTTGGCAGTGCTATTGGTATAAATTTCACTTTTACAGCCATCTTGGGGCTTCTGGCTTCTCTGGTAATGCTGTTTCTTGGTCTAAATTTGGTTGGCGTATTTAAAAAAAATAAAATAGCATTGCCTTCTGGGATATTCAATTTCTTCAGAAGAATAGAGCATAAGACTTTCACACCACTCATTGTAGGATTCGGTACATTTTTCTTACCTTGCGGTTTTACACAGTCAATGCAAGTCGCCGCTTTGGGAAGCGGGTCCTTCATGTCCGGATTTTTTATTATGTTCGCATTCTCGCTTGGAACATTGCCTATGCTCGTGCTTCTTTCATTTGGATCAGCTTCATTTGCACACGGAAAGCACGCTCCTTTGTTTTTTAAATCCGCCGGCGTTGTTGTGGTAGGACTTGGAATATTTGCGCTTCTTGCAGGACTTGCTGGGCTCGGAATCATTAATCCCCTCTTTAACATATAATTATTTTATGAATAAATCCGTTTCCATTATTATCACTCTCGCTCTCGTCTTGATAATTGGCATTATTTTTTTTGGTGGCTCAAAATCAAATAATGGGACAGGTAAAGCAACTCCAAATATCGAGACAAGAGAGGGGGTTCAATATATCACTGTAAATGCGAAAGGAGGATATTCTCCAAAAATATCTACTGCAGAAGCCGGTATTCCGACAAAATTGATTATTAAGACCAATGGCACCTACGATTGTTCAGCGTCACTAATTATCCGCTCACTCGGATTTAGAAAAATCTTAGCTCAGACAGGAGAGGAGATTATTGATCTAGGCATTCCAGAAGCAGGAAAATCTCTTCAGGGATTTTGTGGTATGGGTATGTATAATTTTGTCGTAAATTTTAAGTAGTCCAATTCCTCGCCGGTATCAAGGGGCTCCTCAGGAGTCGCACGACGCCCATCCGTGATATCAAGTTCGTGTTAAGGGACTAGCTCTCTTTTGAGAGTTCGCCGCTCGGGAAAATCATTCAACTTCTCGGGTGGCTTTCTTCATTTATCATATTGTTGACAAAATACATTAAGATGGTATCTTGCGATTAGACCAACTACTCAAGGAGACTTCATGCTCATTGGACAATACCCGCCTTCCCTACTAGAAGCTATGGCTCTCCACGGCATCCTTGAAGAGCTTGGGTACTCAAAAGAAAATGAGATCTTCCTTGCTCTTGACGGCAAATACCTCGGAGTAGAGCTCCGAGCAGACGGGAATCAAGTCATCTTAGTGATAGGCCCATGTGAATTGTCCTGTGAAGAAATGCAAAGGAAGTGGCTAGAACTCATAAACGAATGGAACGCAGGCGGTACGATGACAAGAGAGGATAAGGATAATCTGGTCAATTCCTCTATAGTCTGGACTCGTAAAGCTCAGATTGTTCTGACACTACTGTCAGCTGGTTTCAACAGATGGGCATGGAAGTATGATCCATCTCTCAACTAACATAGGAAGCACTTTCGCGCGCAGCAATACGCTTCATCAGTTCTCAAGTCGCCCCGCACCGAGATATCTCGGTGCGGTTTTCTGTAGACATAGCTAAAAACAACTACAATTAACTTGACAAGCGGCGTATTTTTGCTATAATAGTCAAAGAAATAAGTTGCACTTCCTTCAAAAGGAGACTGAAGTGAAGATTCATGTGGCAGTGCGTTGTCAGGCTGGTGTGATTTGCAGCAGATCCTTCAGGATTGCTGTGGATTCAGAACTGGCAGGCAAACGTATTCGGGTGAAGTGCCCAAGCTGCATGGCAGAACTCAAAGTTGCGATCCCTGCTCAACCCAAACATTCAAACTCAACAGATGAGCCGGATGTCTTGGATAAGTTGGAGGATGCAGTGTCTGGCATCGTCGAAAAAACTGGGGAGTTCATCAGAGCAATACTTCCCGATTGAAGTCTTCCCCGCCACCTAACAGTGGCGGGGTTTTTCATCATATCTGTTGACAACACAGGCTCACACAGGCATTCTGGTTCTAGATTGAAGGTTCTTTTACGTTTAGCAAAGGAGATCCTGTGTTGAAGATATCCGTTGTGAGTTTGCTTGTTGGGTCCTGTATCTTCTGTTACTACATACTGGCCTGCCACTTAGCTTTCAGATATCCCACGGCACTGCTAACACCTCAAGGTCCAAGTGTTGAAATTGATTCGGGAGAATCAAGAAATATGTGGAGGGATGTCGCCGGCATCGTCATTATCATGAGTATGGTCTTGACGCTTATGGTTCTGGCATTCAAATTCATCCCTAACGCTATCGCAGGCTTCTTCTATTTCATAACCGTGCTTATCCTGACCCACTTGCTTCTCTACCTAAGAAGAATTGGCGTTGGGAAGAATCCGAGCATACCCACACTGAGAGCGACCGGATTCTATGTGCTGCTCGCCACTGTCATCACTTTTGTGTGGGCGACAAAACGAAACTGGCTGATTCAAGATTTGGTCAACTTATCAGCCGGGTTGTGGATCCTTGTAACTTGGAAGAACATTTCACTGAGATGGTGCCTGACAATCTCCGTCGCAATCGTCATCTACGATGTGACAGCCGTCTTTTTCTCAGGGCAGATGATAGAACTGGCCACAGCAGTCACCGAGGACTACCCGTTCATGATGGTCGTCATTCCCGAAAGTCTTTCTCTATCTGCTGCTCCAATGATCACGATAGGTGTCGGCGATTTGGTACTCCCGGGAGCTGTAATTCTCTTGGCACACAGGCTGTACGGCAAGCGCGGCTCATGGATGAGCATCGCTGGATATTTGCTCGGTGTCCTCGTGGCTGTATTAGCACTCACAATCTATCAATTCCCCCAACCAGCTACACTCTACCTGATACCGATGACGCTTCTTGGTCTTTGGATAGCAGGGAGATTGAGTCGCAAGAGATTAGCTTGATCCTAACCATTCTTCCCCGCCACCTAACAGTGGCGGGGTTTTTTTACAAAAAAATTCAGATTTGATTTTAAAATATTTGTTACAATTACGATTATGAATTTCTTCTCTGGTATTGATGTGAGCGCGTTTATTCTGCTTAACAGTTTATCCGGCCGCTCACCTTTATTAGACACATTTATAGTTTTTACCGCAGAGTCTCTGACTTATATACTTCCAACTATATTTATAGTATTACTCTATCTCGCCACTCATTCATATAGGGATAAAATCCATATGGCCGGCACTGTCTTTTTCTCAGGATTTTTTGTGCAATCTGGCATCACTGAATTCATTCGTCTTTATTTTCATAGATTACGCCCATATCTTGTTTATGATATTGACCCCCTGTTTTACGAAGACTCCTTCTCTTTTCCTTCTGCTCACTCGGCTTTCTTCTTCGCATTTGCATTTGCGATTTATCATTATAATAAGAAATGGGGCGTCTGGTTTCTGTCTGCGGCGACACTGATGACAATTGCCCGTATTATATCTGGAGTGCATTACCCTTCTGACATCATTGCCGGAATGCTCGTCGGTCTGGCAGTCGCATATCTGACATTCAAATATCTAGGACCGACCTTCAAGAAAATAGCTTATAGATTTGTATAGAGAAGATC
>MHVX01000009.1:198-670 GCA_001823875.1 Candidatus Zambryskibacteria bacterium RIFCSPHIGHO2_12_FULL_43_12b | reverse complement strand
ACAGATTTAATCCACTTATCTTATTGACTAAAAAAAATTAAGGAAAATAATTAAATAGACTTATCCTTAATGAGAAACACCAATTAATAATGTTACGTTTCGACATATCGAGAGTTATGACCTCGAACAAGAAACAAATACTATAATAAAGTGGTAGTTTTCTCCCCAACAGGATGAGCGACGCAAACCAAAACCCTTCGCGAAAGCGGGGGTTTTGGTTTTAAAATCTGCGGTTCACTCTTTTGATATTTTGGGCATAATAATTTCCATTGATAAGTACCGCTAAATCACGTATTATTTGTTTAACTATGAAATTATATAAATGGTTTGATAAGTTGGAGGACACCATCAGGCAGAAACTTAGTCGCAGACCGGTGCTTTATGCGTTCATTGGCGGTGTTGGCATAGTATTATTCTGGCGAGGTGTTTGGGACTTGGCTGACCAGTTTGAATTCATGACTCCCATTGTATC
>MHVX01000009.1:0-106 GCA_001823875.1 Candidatus Zambryskibacteria bacterium RIFCSPHIGHO2_12_FULL_43_12b | reverse complement strand
AAAAGAGGATTGATGAAAAGACGGCAGATGAAATAGCCGAGGAAGAGTCTGAGCTTGAGAAAGTCAGGAAATCTATTACAGAAATCAAAAATGATATTGCTGAAAT
>MHVX01000008.1 GCA_001823875.1 Candidatus Zambryskibacteria bacterium RIFCSPHIGHO2_12_FULL_43_12b | reverse complement strand
ATTCTTTACTCCAAAAATAAAAGGCTTTGCTGAAGGATGTCTTCTTGAGCGAACCAAACCATAATGAGCTCCCACTGAGAAGAGCTTTTCAATAGAATCTGTGATTTTCTTGGTTTTTATATCCATATATACAAGGCAGACATAGTACCAAAAACCTTATCTTTAAGCAATATTCCGATTAGTTTACACATTTGCCACTTCTCGGCTCTTGGTTCGCAGAGTTGCGATAATATCTTCAATATCCCCAGCAAAAATAGTCTCTATATTGTGCCAACTCTCCTTTATACGGTGATCTGTCACTCTGTCCTGGAGAATATTGTATGTTCTGATTTTTTCAGACCTATCAGCTGTACCAATCTGGCTTTTCCGATCCGCGGAATACTTCTTATGCTCCTCCTCCTCCTGCAGAGCCTCAAGCTTGGCGGAAAGGATAGCCATGGCCTTCTCCTTGTTTGCTCCTTGGCTTCTCTCTGCCGTAGAGCGAACATCAAGACCTGTAGGCTTGTGAATGAGTCTTACTGCAGTCTCTACTTTATTAACATTTTGTCCTCCCTTTCCTCCTGCTCGAGATGTTTCCACTTCAATATCGGCGGGATTGATAACAAATTTTGTCTTCTTTCTTAAAGGTAAGACGGCGACAGAAGCCGTAGATGTGTGAACTCTCCCTGACTTCTCTGTCTCTGGAATACGCTGTATACGATGAACACCTGTCTCAAATCTCATGTCCTCATAAACACCCTTGCCGTGAATTTCAAAAGAAACGTCTTTGTACCCGCCAAGAGCAGTCTTGGACTCATCAACCACCGCGACACTCCAGCCGCGGATTTCTGCATAGCGCCTGTACATAAGAGAAAGCTTGTAAGCAAAAAGCGCAGCCTCCTCACCACCTACTCCAGCGCGGATTTCTAAAATTATTTCATTTGGAAATTCCTCTTCCTTTTCCTCCCCAGCCAAAATTTCCTCCATTTGCTTCCAAATGGCCTCTTTCTGCTCACGAAGATTCTTTAGCTCAGCTTCTGCCAAATCTTTCATACCATCGTCCTTACTCATAGCCAAAAGTTCCCTCTCTTCTTTGAGAAGTTTTTCGTAAGATTCAGCCAAATAAGCGGTCTTATGATTCTCTTTAAATTTTGACAAGTTTACCCCGTTAGAAGTCTCAGTCATGTGCATTTGAATGTTATCAGACAAGAAAGTTTTACGACAGTAGCCAATTGACACTGTCTATCCGTAAAGACTTTCTAATGGGGTTACTTCTTAGACTTAGCGGCAGCAGCTGTTCTAGATTTGAATTTCTCCACACGTCCAGCAGAGTCCACGATCTTATCATTACCAGTGTAGAAGGGGTGACAGGCACTGCAGATTTCCACCTCAATTTTCTCCCTTGTAGAACCCACGCTAAATTTGTTCCCGCAAGCGCAGGTAACAGTGGCTTTATCAAAATATGTGGGATGGATTTGGGCCTGCATAGTTGCACTAATATAGCAGTATTTTTATAAAAGACAAGCCCCTATATAAAAGAATCGATTGAATCATTTTAATTCCTAATTCCATCTTCCTAGCTCTATATGCCCTTCAAGAAGTCTATATTCGCCTGTATCTCCTCTGCTTTTGCCATTACCTGGTCTCCATAAAATACGTTTGCGGGCTTACGTCCCGGCTGACAGTTCGCTCCTGAATAATACTTACATGCTGAATTTCTCTCTGCTGAATATGTTCCGCTACTTGCTCCTAAATCAGACATGTAAATTGCGGTGGCGATAAAGGCATGGGCTGGGTTCCAAGGATCTGACTGATTCGCGCTCACTCCAACAGACTGGCCAATGCGCGCCTTGAAAAGTTCCCAAGTTGAAGGAATGAACTGTGAAGGGCCCATTCCCCCGCCAAATCCACGACCCACAACATATTTCTGCCCAGGAGGACAAGAAACAGGCGTAAGTTTCCAATCTCTACCAAGTCTATTCGTGATATCTCCAAATGGCGCTGTGTCACGCGGAGCCTTCATAACTTGTTCAAAAATCGTTCCAGTATTTTTCCCCACACCGTCTCCTGTGTCCAAGCTAGACAGGAGACACGAGCCTTGATTCTTTCCCAAATCAGATTCTTGGGTGAGAATCGCAAGTATAAGAGCGGCACGCACTCCTGTTTTTGCTTGCGCGGCATTTGCATATTCAAGAGCCTGACCAAATTGAATTCCTTCAGTATCTCGAAGTCTAAATAACGCCGCTCTTATTTGCGCCGCTCTAGCTTGCCTTTCTGCGAGTACGGTTTGATATGTCTTTTCTTCCTGTTTTGTTATGGCGAGCAATTTCTTTTTTTCCGCTTCACTTTGAGCTATCGTCTTCTTCTTCTGCTCTACCGCATATTTGGCATCCGCTTCTTGATTCTTTTTCACATCAAGTTGTTGCTTCTCCTCTTCAGTATTTGCCTTTGCTTCTCTTATAATCGCAAAGTGTTCTTTTAGAGAACGTTTTATTGCAAAAAAAGAATCAAAATCTCCGAAAAATTCCGAAATATCTGCCGTCGCAAACACAACTTCCGGCAAGGAATACGAATCTAACTCATTTGTCTTCCTTATAAGCTGAGCTAAAGACGCTCTTCCCTCCGAAATACGACCCTCTAATTCATTTATTCTGGTGTTTTTTTTATTAATCTCCTTAGAAAGATTGGTAATAGCTATATTCTTAGCCCTAATAGCCGCCTCTGCTTCCTTGATCTTGGCTGTCAGGATTTTCACGTCTCCGTCCAAAGTGTTAGCTTTTTTGCGAGTGTCATCAAGGACCTTTTGCCATTCGGCAATTTCTTTCTCAAGTTCTGCATATTCGGCTTTCAGCCTATCTTCCTGCTCTGCTATTTGAGACGCACTTTGAGCGTGCGCCAATATAGGTACCACAGAGAAAACCAAGGCTACAACTGGAATCACTATCAAAAGGCGTTTTAACATACAAAGTTTAAGACGGAGGCTCGTTTGAACCATTACTTGCTATTATAACACCAAAAGCACCACTTTTTGAAAAAAGTGGTGCTCGGGGCGGGTAACTTCTGGAGAGTAATATTTATTTCTTCTCTTCGCCTGTTTCAGCTGGAGCTTCTGCTCCCTCCTCTCCTTCTTTAGCTTCCTTGCCTTTCTTCTCAACTTCAATTGCCGATAGATCTACTGGAGCCACTTCCACCTCTTCCTCTTTCTTAGGTTCAGCCACAAGCGCTACTACTTCCTCCGGACCGACAAGAAGAGTCACGCCAGCTGGCAGTTTAATATCCTTGGCTAGAATCTGATTTCCAATCTCGGCGAGTGGAGCGATATCTACCTCAATTTGGTGCGGCAAATCCTTTGGCAGAGCTTCAATCTTGAGCTCATGTATAACTTTCACAAACATTCCACCAAGATCCTTTACACCTGCTGACACTCCAACGAATTCAAGTGGTACTGAAATTTCAATCTTCTTATCTTTATCAAATACATAAAAGTCCGCATGGCGAGGTTTGCCGGACACTGGATCAAAATCTATTTCGTGAATCAGCGCATCTACCGGCTCCCCTTCTCCTTTAAGTGTTACTACCGTGGACTCTCCAGCCTTTCCCCAGACTTTCAAAAACTCAACAGATGAAACAGAAACAGGGGTGGATTCCTGCTTTTTTCCATAATAGACAGCCGGAAGCATGCCACTCTCTCGCAGAGACTCTAGGCTTTCCTTTTTCTCTCTAGGTTTTATGTGTAATTCCAACATGTCGCGCTATTATACAGAGCTTTATAAAAGAATCAAACCACTATAAGGAGGCTGAGGTATGTCTACTTTGTTGCTATGTGGCTCCTTAAATATTCAACAGAACCGTTCACTTTCTTTCCAGGGTTGAATATGTTCTTCGGATCAAAAATATTTTTTATTTCTTGAAATATCTCAAGCATTCTCGGCGAATACATTTTCCCCAAATATGGCGTGCGAACAATTCCATCGTTGTGTTCTGCGGTAATTGAGCCGTGGTACTCACGAACCAAGTCATAAATTTTATCAGACACTTCAGTTATAACATTTACGTTATTTTTATCTTTCATATCCATTAGCGGTATCACATGGAAGTTGCCGTTCCCGGCATGCCCTGCGATTGTGTAGAGAAGCTTGTATTCATCCAAAATCTTTCTCATTTTAGGAAGAAATTCTGGAAGATGTTTTGGCTCCACCACCACATCATCTACAAATGGCGCCGTCCTTTTGCCATGGACGTGCTTGCGTAGAAGACTGAAGCTCTCTCTCCGCACAGTCCAATATTTTTCTGATTCCTTTTCACTTCGCACAAATCTTGTTCTCAGATTGTAAGGTTTGACTTTTCTTTCAAGCTCTTTAATCTTCATATCTATCTCTTTTTCATCGTCTCCAGCAAACTCAGCGAGCAAGATGAGTTTTGGCAAACCGCCACGTAAAACCATAAGCATTTCCGGTACAAAACCCCAAAAAAGGCCTAGTAAGCTTGTTGCTTTCATACTTTTGAGCATCTCTGGAAAAAACCTGATTGCGAGCTTAAGCGTGTCATCATCGTACGATTCCACACTCTCGGGACTAAGGGCGAGAATTTCGTTCACTAAATCTCCAAGTTTTTCCAAATCTTTCATAAAAATCACAAATAGCTTTGATTTCTTTCTCACAGGCACAAGACGCAGTCTTGCCTCCGTAACAATCCCCAAAGTGCCCTGAGACCCTACAATAAGTTTAGTTAAATCAAAAACTCCTCTTCCCTTCTCCCCGCTTGATTCAGGAGACCACACATTCCACAAATAATATCCTGCCGAGTTCTTTGAAACTCTCGGTCTATTTTCTTCTATCTCCTTCTTATTTACTTGTATCAAATCCCAAATTTTTTTATAAATATTTCCTTCAAAATCGCCTTGTTTCATTTTGACTTCCAATTCCCCGCGAGAAAGCGGCTTCACCTCATACTCTTTGCCATCAGCAAAGACCACATTAAGAGACTCTATATAATTCTCCATTTTCCCATATGAAAGAGTTTTCTCGCCTGCCGCATTGTTCCCTATCATTCCTCCTATAGCGCAAAGCTCCTTTGACGCAGTGTAGCACGGTAGAATAAGTCCATGTTTCAAGGTCTCTTTTTCAAAATCTCTATAGAAGGTACCAGGTAGCACTCTTACACTTTTACTCTTAAACTCTTTAATCCCCTGCATATGCGCATTAACATCCAAAATAATTGATTCGTTTAATGAACCACCGGACATGCATGTGCCGGCCGCACGAGCTGTGATTGAAATCGTAGAGTCAGTATTTTTTTTCTCTGCCACAAAACTCACAAGCTCGGCAACATCCTTAGCGTCTCTTGGTTTTGCAACAAGTCTCGGCTTTACTTCAAAAAGACTGGCATCATGGCTATATGCGCTAAGAGTCTTCTCATCAGTAAAGACTTCACCAAAAAAGAACTTCTTTATTGCTCCTTCCATTTAGATTAGGAGAGATGATTGAATAATTTGAGTCTTTCTTCGACAACTGCCTGAACAGCAAGCCCTGCGGGCTTTAAGAACTTATATGGAGCGACTTCATCTGGATTGTCTTGCAGAGATTTTTTTAGACCGTCTCTGTAAGCTACCCTGATTTCCGTATTTATATGTACTATATCAATCCCCGCTTTTATACACTCCACGAAATCATCATTTATCGTCCCAGAACCGCCATGGAGCACGAGTGGCACTCCAGTAGCGTCTCGAATTTCCTTGACGCGCTCTGGATGAAGACGTGGATTGCCGGTCTTTACGATTCCGTGGATGTTGCCGACTGATGGAGCAAGCATATCCACCCCTGTAGCATCTACGAAAGATTTAGCATCCTCAGGTGTTGTCATAGTCTCGGCACTCACACCCTTTGGTATTTCATCTAGGATTTTTGATGACTTGCCAATAAAACCAAGCTCAGCCTCTACCAAAACGTCTCTACCGATTTTACGGGCATAATCCACGCATTTTTTTGTCACTGCAATATTCTCTTCTAGCGGAAGCTCGACCGCATCAATAATCACCGCATCAAAGCCGGTGTCTATCGCATCCTTTACTCTCTCAAACGAATAATGATGGTCGGCGTTTAGAAAAATCGGATAGTTATCCTTTTCTCTAAAAGTTCTTATCAAAGCGACAGCCTGCTCCCTTCCAACAAAGTCTTCTTCTCCCTCCGAAAGTCCGATTATTACAGGTAGGTTGAGTCTTTTAGCCGCATTATAAATCGCCCAAAGAGCATCAAGACTGGAGATGTTAAAGTGGCCAATGGCAACTCCACGCTTGTCGGCATCTAGTACATACTCTCGCAGTGATTTCATGGAGTTAATAATATCACAATCGTGGACGGGTGATGAATCATAAGTATGGAATAGCGGATTTCTATCCTCACTCCTTATCTTTTATTCCTAATTCGTTTTCTTTTCCTGATATAATATTTGAATGTCAAAAGACTACGACTTCATAGCTATTGGTGATATTACCACCGACGCTTTTATAAGACTCAAAAACGCCAGTGTGCATTGCGATGTGGATCGCGAAAACTGTGAAATCTGCATGACCTTTGGTGACAAGATTCCTTATGATTTCGTAGAAGTCGTGCGAGCTGTGGGAAATAGTCCAAACGCCGCAGTTTCAGCAACTCGCCTAGGCCTAACGTCAGCTCTAGTCTCAAACCTCGGTGATGATGAGAACGGAAGAGAGTGTCTGGATACACTAAAGAAAAATGGAGTCTCACTGGAATTTATGCGTGTCCATGAGAACAAGAAGACTAACTACCATTACGTGCTGTGGTACGAAGATGAAAGAACAATTCTCATCAAGCACGAAGAATTTGACTACTCGTTACCTCAGCTCGGCGCTGTAAAATGGATTTATCTTTCTTCAATGGGTTCTACAAGCGAAAATTTCCATAGAGAAATTGCAGATTATCTTGTAAGACATCCAGATGTTAAGCTCGCCTTTCAGCCAGGAACATTTCAGTTCAAACTCGGCTATAAAAAATTAAGAACAATTTACGAACACACAGAAGTCTTCTTTTGCAACGTAAACGAGGCTCATAGGGTTTTAGAAAAGGAAGGGAAAATAGAAATCATTGAGTTGCTTAAAGGAATACACGGCCTAGGGCCAAAGATTGTTGTAATAACAGATGGCGCAAAAGGCGCATACACATATGACGGCAATAGCGCTTATTTCATGCCTCCCTATCCAGACCCTAACCCGCCATTTGAAAGAACGGGCGCTGGAGACGCTTTCGCATCCACTTTTACGTCAGCACTTGTGCTCGGTAAAGGCGCAGAGGAAGCATTAATGTGGGCGCCTATAAACTCCATGGCTGTGGTTCAGCAAATCGGAGCTCAAAAAGGTCTTCTCACGCGTGAACAACTGGAAAAATACCTCAAAGACGCACCCGAGAGTTATAAACCCAAGGCTTTAGGATTAGGGATTTAGAATTAGAAATGATTCAGGAAAATCCAAGAGTTATTCCTTATTTCGACTTAAAAATAGTTTGCCCAGAACAATCGAAGCTGCAACAGCGAGTACTGTAACAGTAATTGCGTAAGCAATTTTTTGCCCTAAATCAGTCATGTCTTTTATAAAATACTTAAATATTCCTTTGAGCGCCTCGTCCCAAGCTAGAGCAGCCACCAAACCAAACGCAGAGATGACAAGAATGGTCATCTTCTCTAC
>MHVX01000007.1 GCA_001823875.1 Candidatus Zambryskibacteria bacterium RIFCSPHIGHO2_12_FULL_43_12b | reverse complement strand
GAAAACCAACCACAATGAGGTCAAATGGTTTGTCTTTTTGTAACGAGCGATACTTATGAATGAGCTCTGTATACTTTTTTATTCCAGATATCTTTCTGGGATCTACCTGACACTCAATAACTTCATAGCCCGCACTGGCAAGACCTTTCTTGATTATCCTGGTCCTAGAATGAAGGAGGTCATAGATTCCAAAATAACAGGCTCTTTTCATTGCTTTAGAAGTCTTATCACAGTGTCCGCGACATTTTCTACATTATGTTTCTCTACGACTAGCCGCCGAGCCATTTTTGAATACTCATCTTTATCTTCCTTACCCCAAGAAAGGACCTTCTCTATACGATTTGCTAATGCTTCACTGTCGTCTTCATTAAAAAAGAGATCATTTGCAAATTTACCCAAGTGTCTCTGATACACAGAAGTTGGCACAATAGAGGGCACTCCCATACTCATAGCCTCAAGTTCAGTCTTTCCAAAACCTCCTCCCCCTTGCATCCTTACGAAAATCTTATGATTAGCATACACTTCTGGCGCGTCCTTGTTCGGGACTCCCCCTTGCCAATGTATATTTGGTAGATTCTCTGCGGATTCCTTCAGCTCAGAGAGATACTCATCATCCTCAGGTCGTGCTGGCTTGCCATAAATATTTACAGTTGGATGCGTTCCCCGTCCTGCAAGAATCCTCACAGACTCTATCAAAGTCTCAATCCTTTTTACTTTGGAAATCCTTGAGATCGTAAGGACATCTCCAACAAATTTTCTCTCTATTGGCTTGAAGATTTCAGTGTTAATTCCATGCCCTGTGGCAACAACCTTATCTGAATTAAATTCAAAACTTTCTTTAGAGGGAGTGAGTATGTAATTCACACGGTCTATCGCCCATTTAGCTACTGGACTAACTTTAATATGAGCGTACCACATAACAATCGGTCTTCTGAAGAAGAAATTTATAGGATGAATGGCTTTTACATATTCAGGAGCCATATGGACAAACACACCGTCCGTCCTAATCAAAAATTTGAATGCGTAATAGTAGAACAGTATTGCCTGAAATACTTTGGGAAAGTTTTTTTCTTTACCAAGTGAAATCACATGTACATTCTTAGGAAGAGAAGACTCTCCTTTTGATAAGCAGATTACAAATACCTTATCAGCGCGTTTTGCCAACTCCCTTATCCAATAACAAAAAAAACCGAGAACATCATCACTTTCATCAACTTTCTGCGTAATAATAAGAAGTCTTATCATTTTGAGATTGCTGTTACCGCGGATAGATACCTATTTAAATATTCTTCTTTTGAAAAATTAAGAACCTCAATTGCTTTTAATGCCTCACTTGAAAGAGATTTGGCTATAGCGGGATTCTCAAACAATATTTCAAGTTTTGTCGCCAGACATCTTTCGTCGCCGATTGGACAAATCAAAGCGCTTCTACCATCTTGCAGCATATCCTCTGCTACACCAACTTTCGTGGTGACAATCGTACAACCAGATGCCGCGGCCTCAATAAGAGTCATTCCAAACCCCTCAAAATCAGAAGTATTCAGGAATAAAGTGGCAGTCTTGTAGTAGGATGACAAGTCCTGTTGCCAAGGCTCAAAGACGACATTTTCACTTAATTTTAACCTCTGAACTTTTTGCATTAATCTGCTCTCTTCTCCTCCATGCCCTACAATGACCATACCCGCTTTTGGAAACTTCTTCAGCGTTTGCGCAAATGCCATGAGGGCTACATCTATGCGTTTTTCAGTGGAAAGACGTGAAGCGACCAAAACGATTTCATTCCACTTTCTGTATCTCATCCTCAAATCAACAGAAATTGGGCTATCGTGAATTTTTTTAATATCAACAAAAACAGGCAGTACAGTAACCTTCTTTGAATCTATTTTAAAATTATCTATCAAATCCTGCGCGATTTTTTTTCTCACTACTCGGATTCCATCTGCTCTTCTTAAAGTCCATTTGGAAACTTGAAAGCGTAGCCAGTTTAAAATACTTCCATCATAGAATTGCTTAGAAAAAATATCTGTGTGAATCTGAATCTGAAGAGGCAGTTTAAATTTACGCTTAAGCGCAATACCTACTGGACCAGTATCATACGGATCCTGCGTGGAAATTACCGTCTGGCCGAAATATATGGACTGCGCAAGTTCCTTGCCAATCTTGATTGCATCAAAAATATACTTCAACTTGCTAGCAGAATTTGTAGGATAGACGAAAACATTATTTGACAGTTTAAGGGGGTGGAATCCTAAATTAGCCAAAGCTAACACCACAACATGTAATTCGCCGAAAATAGTGCCATATTCAACCATCCTCTGCGCAACTCCTGATTGCGGATTAAAGATATTGCGATCATTTCCTATGCTAATTATTCTTAACATTCTCGGCAATATTTAAAATCTCTCTGCATATCTCTTCCCAACTATGCTTGAAGGTGAATTTCTCCAGCTTTTCGACCTGATTGGCATAATTCACATCATTAGCTAAATAGAGAATCTTGTCTTTTATCTCCTCTTCATTCTCTGGATCCACGAATATAGCAACATCCTTAATTCTATCGTAAATACCAGTCTCTTTTGTCACAATAAAAGGCTTATTACATCTAATAGCATCCAATATCATATTGGGGCTTATATCACCAAGAGAGACTAATATGACCGCGTATGAACGCTTGATTTTGTCCAAAAAAATCTCGTATGAAGCCGTTCCTAAATCAACCTTAATTTCTGGATTTTTCTCTTGAATTTTCGAAAAAACCGAACTTAATTTGTCTAAATTCTTCCATTTCAATGGTCTTGTGCCAGCAACAAAAATCTTTTCAACAGCAGGATGCGAGTCAATTTTTTCTCCGTAAAAATTTTCAATGTTGTAGAGCCTGTTGGGATTCAGACCATATGCCTTGATAAAAATATTCATTTGCCATTTTGTACTAAATATCACCGCACTATTATTGACCAAAGCCCAACGAGTCAGATGAAAAATTATTTTCTCCTTGAAATCGAGTCTATCTTTTCTTGTTTCGTAAAAATCCCGAAGTAAGACTTTATCACCAGTTCTCTCAACATATCCTTCCCATAAAAAATCCCCTCCCGTCCGAGTGATGATTTTCTTACCAAAGAGCTTTGCTGTCAGTGTCGCTGGAAACCCTACACTAAAAGTATCTAGCGCAAAAATAAAATCCACATCTCGGATTGAAAGACATGTCCTGAGAAAAAATAGGAAATGTCTGATCCCGGTAGGAAGAAAATGTTCAAGTCTGTACGTAAGGACTTTCACAACATGTCCACCTTTTTGCCATTCATTTCTAACCTCCTTTGCATATTGGGCCGGACCGCCTATACGTGGAGGAAAAATACCTGTAACAATTAGAATGTTCTGCATTAGGTTACTGTTTAGCATCCTTAAGCCTTGAAAGCCAAGTCTCATTTTCTAAGTACCAATCCACAAATCGCTTCAAGCCATCGTCTATATTCACACGTGGTGTAAAACCGACGTCCTTTTTAATTAGGGTTATGTCTGCATTTGTCTCTTTCACGTCAGCGATATGCATTTTTTCAAACTTAATTTCGGCTTTCTTTCCAAGTAAAGCTTCAAATTTCCTCAGCAATACTCCTACTTGAATTGATTTGGCTCCGCCGAGATTGTAAATCCTATGCCCCGCAGAGTGCTTTGATTTCAAAAGTTTAATTATTGGCGCAGTAATATCGTCTACATAAGTAAAAGATCTATACATTTCACCTTTGTTGTAAAGGGGAATTGTCCTTCCTCTAAGTATGTATTTGGTAAATTTGAAAAATGCCATATCCGGTCTTCCCCACGGACCATAGACGGTGAAAAAACGCATCCCAATCATGTCTGTGCCAAACAAATGGTGATAGGCATGGGCAAGTGATTCATTTGCAAGCTTGGTCGCTGCATAGAGTGAGAGCGGCGTATCTACACGATGACTTTCCGAAAAAGGAGATTTTTTGTTTGAACCATAAACAGAGCTCGAAGACGCATAGAGCACTCTTTTTACTCCATTCTTTCGTGAGGCTTCAAATATAGACAATGTTCCATAATAATTTGACTTAGCATAAGCCCAAGGATCAACGAGGGAGTATCTTACACCCGCTTGCGCGGCCAAATGAATAACTGCATTTGGTCTCTCTTTTCTGAATATTTCTTCTACCTTCTTATTATCTGAGATATCAACCTTATAGAAAATGTATTTGTCATTTTTCCTCAAAAGATCGTTTCGCTTTCTCTTCAAGACAGGATCATAATACTCGTTCAAGTTGTCTAGACCAACAACACGAACACCATTCTCCAAAAGTTTGGAAGCAACATGAAAACCTATGAAACCAGCAGCGCCAGTTACTAATACTGTCATTGGACAATATACTAGCCTAAAAACCCTCACAGTTAAAGCATGCTGAAAACCTTATTTTTCATATCGCTTGCCACCATGTCCCAATCGTATTTCTCCATCACCATCTTCTTTGCATTGATAATAATCTGTTCGCGCAAAGCTGGGTTTTCCAAATATTCTTTTACCTTTTTAGCAATGCTCTCGGGATTTTTTACTTCACAAAAAAGCCCTGTAACTCCATCTTTGAGAAAATCGGTAATACCTCCGACTGGCGTAGCTATCACAGGGATGCCGGAAGCCATAGCCTCAATAAATGAATTGCCCATCCCCTCTGAAAGCGAAGGTCGTACAAAAATGTCACACGCGTTAAGGTATTTAGGAATATCTGCGTGTCGTACTAAACCAAGAAATCTCACCCTTTCCTCCAGCTCCGCATCCTTCGCAAGTCTTTTCAAGCTTGCCTCCTCCTCTCCAACTCCAAGAATCAAGAATTTGACGTTTGACGGCAAATACTGAAGAGACTTGATGATGTCCTCTACTGAATTTTTCTTTGTCAGTCTGGAAGTTGTAATAAGTAAAACATCAGAATCCCGCATTCCAAGTTCTTTTCTTAATTCTATTTGCTCTATATCAGGAGTTGGCAATTGAAAATATTTTACATTGACTCCATTCGGTATTAAAAAGGATCGTCCCACAAAGCCCATTCCTTTCGCGCGTTTCAAGAGATAGTTGCTAATTGCTGTAAGCGTGTCTGTGCGTTTAAGCGCCAAATACCATGAGATAGATATAAGCCCCCCTCTATTGTAAGTAAGATGCTCCTCTGAATCTCCTTCCTGCAAAGTTAGAATCATTGGAATTTTTTTCCTCCCAAAGGCTTTTCTAAGGGAATTCGCTAAGTATCCCGCTCCACTTGCAAACGTGGCCATAATGGCCCAAAAAGCCTTATAGGAGCGCCTTTTATGCAGAAAAAGGGCTTTTATGGCGCCAAGAAATGGTACAGCCAATTTGTCCAATATAGGCACACCAATTCCAATCCTATAGACGGTTACCTCTCCGATCTTTTCAACTTTGGGGAGACTCCCGTCCAAACGGGCAGTGATTAAATCAAACTCATATTCCCCAGAGAGCCTGTCCGTAATTTCTTTTACAGCAATTTCGGCACCGCCAATAAACGGCAAGTAGGCTGTGGAAAATATTAGTATTCTCTTGGGCATGAGGCTATTTTGCCTGTATTTTATTCCGCGTCAACACTAAGCATTCTCCTTAACTCATCTTCTGGGATCTCATTTGGTCTTGTACGAGAAGCTGTACTTGTCGGAAGTGATCCCTCAGCCGCGGGAGACTTTGTCTGCTTTTCATTCTCTTTCTTGTCGTCAATTTTAACGGCAACTTTATTCGTATTTTGTACTTTATGAGCGGCTACAGGAGACTGCTTGTCTGTTATGGGAATGGATTTTTTAGTAAGTTGCGCTAAAGCTTCCCTAAGCTGATTAACATGCTCCGGAGTCGGCTTTTTATCATCTCTATTTTTGGGGGGCTTTAGGGCGTCAAGCGAAATCGGTTTGCCAACTTGAGGCGTTGCGAGTTTCTCTTGAACAGGTTGGACTCGTGGAGCTTGAGGTTCTGGTTTTACCACTCCTCCAGAGTGTTTATTGTCTCTCATCACTGTCTCAAAAATGACCTCCTTCTCTTTTCTTTCTTCAGATTTGATTGGTTTTTGAAAAGTATCCTTGGGTGGAAAAGATTTTTGTGCTTGCGGTTTAAATGAAGCCGGCGCTTCAGCAGGTTTTGCTCCGTCTTCATGCCACTTTTTTATGTCTTCTTCCACAGCGCCTCTTGGTCGGGCAAAAGTGGCTCTGGAGTTTTCAATAATATCTTGCCTAAAGGATATTTCCGGTTTGGGAATAGGAGGGCTTGTTACTGCAGAAAATGCCGCCGAGGAGACCCCGTCTATCATAAGCTTTAAATACACTTGAAAAGACCCGAGATTCACCAAGTCCTCCGCAGTAAATGTAGGGAAAAATTCTTTCTCCAGCACCTCGGCATCATATGCTCCCACTCTAAAAGTAATCATCGTGCCAACGTTTCCGAACACAGCGGCTCTCACTTCTTCTGACATCTGTTCAATGTATTGATGCGCAATTGTGAGATTAAGTTTATATTTTCTTGCCTCTGAGAGAATGTCCGCAAATGATTCATTGGCAAATGACTGAAATTCGTCCACGTAAAGATAGAAATTTGGAAGCGACTGCAGTGTTCTGTCATTGACATCTGCTCTAGACATCGCCGAGAGATAAATTTTGGTAATGAGCATTGAACCCAAGAGATTCGCGTTTTGTTCCCCCACCCTCCCTTTTGAAAGGTTTACAATCACTATCTTCTGCTCATCCATGACCTTGCGCAGATCAAATGTAGATTTGGGCTGGCCGATAATATTTCGCACTAAAGGATTTGAGACGAATTGTCCTACCTTGTTTTGAATTGCGGCTCCTGCTTCCTGCATGTATCTCTCTCCATATTTTTCAAACTCATCAACCCAAAATGATTTAACCGACGGATCGCTGATATTTGCCACTACCTTTTTCCTATACGCCTTGTCCGAAAGCATTCTGTTCACTCCGACAAGTGTTGAGTCGGGGTACTCAAGAAGGGCCAAAAGAATGTTATTGAGAATGTATTCCATTCTGGCGCTCCAAGCGTCTACCCAGATTTTTTTAAATGCCGACATCAGGCCGTTGGCCACCAAGTGCCTGCGATCAGCGCCAACATCCTCCATAACATTGAAAGAAATCGGATATTCGGTATCAAACGGAGCAAAATAGATTACATCTTTTATTCTTTCTTGAGGGACATATTCCAAAAGAAGATCAGCCGTTTTCCCATGAGGATCAACAAAGGCCATTCCTTCTCCGCTCTGAATGTCCTGTATGGCCATATTTTCAAGTAAGGTAGACTTACCCATGCCAGTTTTACCAATACAGTACACGTGTCTGGTGCGATCTTTAGCCTTAATGCCGAATGAAACATGCTTATTCCTTGAATCAGTTTCAGCAAAATATGTGATTTTCTCTGGATTGTAAGCCACAGTTTGGATTATTATACAACAAAATACTCCAAAACTTAATATAGAAAGCAGGCGGTTCAGTAGAACCGCCTGCAAATACATCAACTCCAAATGTAGCCGAGCTTACGACACTCCCGCACTAGTGCGAGATACTGATCTCTACTCTGCTCCTTGGAGACTTTCAGAGCTCTCACCATCAAACTCTGCCCTTTCGGCCAGTCTCCGTGCGTAAGGTAGTAGAGGGCGCAGGAGCCGCTTACCCTTGCATACTGTTTCATTCTATCAGGCGCCATATCTGCTTCAATGTCAGGAAGTAGATTTGTCGCGATAGAGTAAAACTCACGAGTCGCACCATGCTTACCTTGCGCCTGATTGATTTCGGCGTATGTAATAGCCAAAAGTGCCCACGTATGAACCGGTGTATCTTTTACCCCGCCCAAGTCTCGCAAACTCCATGCCCATTCTATGCACTCTCTTGCACGTC
>MHVX01000006.1:51504-61671 GCA_001823875.1 Candidatus Zambryskibacteria bacterium RIFCSPHIGHO2_12_FULL_43_12b | reverse complement strand
CGGAGCTACAGAGCTACCAACTAGAGTCAAAACCATTGCAATCGCAACAAAACTTCCAAAAATTCTTTTCATGACTAAATAATTTTAATTTGATTTTGAACACGCGTCCGCAATTTACTTTTAATACTATGTGCGAATGCGCGGCAGTACAAAATTTTGCAACTTTGTACTGCATGTTAATAAACACGAATTAATAATCCATCAACTCCCCATCCTAATCCCCCCACCACTTTTCACTATTAATGAAAAGTGGTGGGGGGTCGACTCAGGACGAGAAGAGAGTTGGCGAAATCAAGGTCTTTCTTTCTTTAATCTGTAAATCTCACGGGAAAAGGAGTGTCTGAAACAACGCTATTCAATTATCAAAGACCACGAGTTTCAGAGCTTGTGACGTTCTCTGCCTGCTTGCATTACAGTGAAGCCACGGCGCCTCACCACTAGAAACATTATAAGCTTCCAGGGGCAAGTAATCAAAAAACCGTGTGGATAACTCGTAAAAACACCCCTTTAGGGGTATGTTCTGTCAAGAAGACTATATTATTAGCCGGATAAAGTCAATCACTAAGACATTATTTGCTTATTTTGCCAAACTATACCTTGTCCACCTCCTTTCCCCTGTCTTTTTTAACAGACCAGATTCAACAAGAGCGGAGAGCTCTCTTTGAATTGTCTTTTCGCTACAATCGTTAATTATTCCCGCCAAGTCTTTTATCATTATCTCTTTCTTCTTCTTTAATAGGCTTATTACCAGACTCTGCCTTTTATTCTTCTTCACCGCTACAGAACTAAAGTCCTTAAGTTTGTCCTTTTCTTCTTCCAGACTTTCTTCTTTAGTCCCGACACTCCTGTATGAGCCAATCATATTGTCCTTTATAACTCCGTCATTGTCTGATATGACTGGCTTGCTTAAAACAGTCCCATTATCTAAGTGCTCATACCTAAAATTGTTTTCTTTTAGATATGATTCAACATTAATCATAGATGTCCTATTTTCACCATCAAATGTGGCAATATTTTTTAGCAAAACTGAGAATTCACGCCTAAGGATGGCTATATTCATGGGAGAAATAAGGTCGGAGAACGAAGCTACTTCAATGAAAGAAAGTATCTCTAAAATATCCGCTTCAAGAGAAATTTTCTGCATCTCCCTAAATCCAAGAGAGTTTTTTCTAGCCTCTGTGCAATGTGATATCAATCCCAGACTAGCTTGCTTTAGCTTGTCACTAAGCACCTGCTCCCTTGATATCATTCCAGACAGACGAAATAATACCGCGGAAAGTTTCTTTATCTTTTGGTATATAAAAAGTAGGTTTCTGTCTTTTATGGAAAAGCCAATCACTCCAATGTCGTTGTTTTGAAGCTCAATTTTGGAATTCTTGGGCTCATTAACATTTGTTTTGTCTGAGAGGTTGTCCATAATTTGGCGGAAAATTTTTATATTTATCTGTCCTTCATGTAGCCGTTTATTTTGTCCTTTATCTTATCACGGACTTTTTAAAACCTCAAGCTCCGTTTACCACAGCAAACATGATTTATATGTGGCCTTTTCATGTTCAAAGAATTTGCTTGCTGAGAAAGCATTCACAGATTAATCCCGGAATTACTGTGTTAGCCTGAGATGTTCTCATAAGATGGGCCCCTATTCATGTTATTATGAGAAAACTAAGTGATATTTGATGGGAAGAAAGAAGAAAGAAGAAAGTATTAGCGAAGTCATAAAAAAGCCATTTTCCAATCTAAAAGATGAAACGGTACAGGGGATACTTGCAATAATATTCTTTGTAGTCGGAGTATTTCTGGTCTTGGCTGCTTTTGATAAAGCTGGCATTGTGGGAGAGAAACTCTTTGGCCTTCTCTCTGTGCTTTTTGGGTATGGATACTACGTCCTATGCCTATTTTTCTTTATGTTATCCATTTCAGTGTTTCAGTCTCTTGAGAGAAGATTTTCATTGCTACAGACTATTGGTTCCGTAATCTTCTTTCTATCAGCCTTGGGGATAATTGAAATAGTGAATGATAATGGTGGCGGAATACTTGGATCTGGTATTGCCAACCCGCTTGTTAATCTTTTTGAGGTATATGCCACAAGCATCATACTCATTGCACTACTCATTATCTCTTTCCTAGTTACTTTCAATACTGCCATAGAACTGTCGTTTCTTAGAAAGATTAAGGAACTAATCTTGAGACGAAAGGAGCAGACACAAACTGAAGTAAAGATTATGAAAGATGGCAAGGAGACCACAGAGGAGGATGAGGAGAACGAACCGGCAACAGAAGCCGAAAAAGAATCATCATTTAAGAAGATTCTAGGGAAGAAGACTGATAAGGAAGCTGAGGAAGAATTTATTCCGAAGAAACGCCGCGCAATATCTTTAAAACCTTTCACTCCTCCTCCCCTCTCTATACTAGAGAAAGATAGAGGCAAGCCTGGAGTCGGTGATATAAAAGCCAACGCTAACATAATAAAAAGAACTCTTCAGAATTTCGGAATTGCGGTTGAAATGGATGAGGTCTCAATCGGACCTTCTGTAACAAGGTACGCGTTAAAGCCCGCAGAGGGAGTCAAACTGTCAAAAATTTTGGGACTGCAAAATAATCTTGAGCTCGCCCTTGCCGCTCATCCAGTACGTATTGAAGCCCCTATCCCTGGCAAATCGCTCGTGGGTGTGGAGATTCCAAATAGCACCAAAACAACAGTGGGATTAGGGAGTCTGCTGACTGAGCCCGAATTTGAGTCCTCTGACAAACCTTTGCTTATATCTCTTGGAAAGGCTATATCTGGAAAATCCATATTTGCGAACATTTCCAAAATGCCTCACCTTCTAATTGCTGGAGCAACCGGATCTGGAAAATCAGTGACAATTCACGCCATTGTCGCTTCCCTACTATTCCGCAACTCTCCGGAAAGCATGAAGTTTATAATGATAGATCCCAAGCGCGTAGAGCTTACTTTGTATAACA
Source organism: Candidatus Zambryskibacteria bacterium RIFCSPHIGHO2_12_FULL_43_12b (assembly GCA_001823875.1). GTDB lineage: Bacteria > Patescibacteriota > Minisyncoccia > Phycocordibacterales > Zambryskibacteraceae > 12-FULL-43-12b. The sequence goes on along the minus strand of MHVX01000006.1, from coordinate 58,707 downwards.
AGATTCCCCACCTTCTCACTCCAGTTATCACAGACTCAAAAAAAGCCATCCTCGCTCTCAAATGGGCGGCAAAAGAGATGGACCGAAGATACGACGTGCTAGAAGAGCATTCAGTAAGGGACATTGAGTCATATCACAAAAATATCTTAGAACCAGAACTGAACAAGCAAAAGAACAAACCAGCGTCAGAAGATGCGGAACTGCCGGAAACAATGCCATACATTTTGGTCATTATAGACGAGCTTGCAGATATTATGCAGTCGTACCCGCGAGAGTTTGAATCTGCAATCGTCAGGCTGGCTCAGATGAGCCGTGCTGTGGGAATTCACCTTATCCTCTCTACTCAGAGACCTTCCGTCAATGTCATTACCGGACTTATCAAGGCCAACGTCCCAAGTCGCATTGCACTTCAGGTGGCTTCACAAGTGGATTCGCGCACTATCCTTGATATGGCGGGAGCGGAAAAACTTCTGGGTGCTGGAGACATGCTTTATATGTCAGGGGAAATGTCTAAACCTCTTCGTGTACAGTCCGCATTCATATCTGAATCTGAAGTAAAAGCTCTAAGCAAATACCTTGCCGACAGCTATGAAAACGAGCTTCCAAGTGAAATCAATTTTTCTGAGGCAGGATCCTCGCACAATTCAATATTCCAGGCGAATTTTGATGATGATGGAGATGAGGATGACCTCTACGAAGAAGCGAGGGAAGTGGTGATAGGAGCAGGCAAAGCCTCTACTTCGTATCTTCAGAGAAAGCTCGGAGTGGGATATGCTCGAGCCGCCAGACTCATGGATATGCTAGAAGAAAGAGGAGTAGTGGGAGCGGGATCCGGCTCAAAACCGAGAGAAGTTCTGGTAAAATCAGATGCAGTCCAGCAGAATGCCAACTTAGACAACAATGACAACGACGAATAATCAAAGGAAAGTGCGATTAATAATATTTTCCCTTGCGCTGACGCTTATCGTGGGATATTCAGCGTTTCAGGCTAAAAATCTCCTAACAGGACCCACCCTCAGCATAGAATCGCCTATAAATGGCGAGACAATCAATCAAGAGATGTTCAGAGTGAAAGGCGAAGCGCACAATATTTCCCATATCACTCTAAATGATTCCCAAATTTTCGTAGACGAGAAAGGTGTGTTTGAGGAAAAAATAATAGCATCCTCTGGCTATTCAGTCCTAAAACTTTCTGTTACAGACCGATTCGGACGGACAAAGACGAGGTTTATAGAAATTTCCAGACCTGAAGAGTCAGACCAAGTTTATGCGTCGGTCAGGTTACAAGACAACGTAGACAAGAACAATTTATAAAACACAGATTGAATTATGAAAAAGACGAAAAATACAGCAGAAGTGAGAAGCGACAAAAATATTGATGAGACCATAAGACAGCTTAAGAGCAAATTTGGCGAAGAAGTAATAATGAAACTGGGCGAGAAACCACGCGTAGATGTTCATGCCATATCAACAGGATCCATCGGGCTTGATAACGCTCTAGGAATTGGAGGACTACCCCGAGGAAGAATCATTGAAATATTTGGACCAGAATCATCTGGCAAGACTACCCTTTCTCTTCATGTTGTTGCCGAGGCTCAAAAACTTGGAGGCATTTGCGCATTTATTGACGCTGAGCATGCTATGGACCCAGAATACTCTAAAAAAATTGGTGTGAAGATTGATGAACTCTTAATTTCTCAACCAGATACTGGAGAACAGGCTCTTGAGATTGTAGAAAGCTTAGTACGTTCAGGAAAAATGGACGTGATTGTTATTGACTCAGTAGCAGCGCTCACTCCTAAAGACGAGATTGAAGGAGACATGGGAGCTCATCATGTTGGCAAACAAGCGCGCCTCATGTCACAGGCTCTTCGCAAGCTCACGGCAATCGTTGCTAAATCAAAAACAGTGGTCATTTTCATAAACCAAATCAGGATGCAGATAGGAGTAATGTTCGGAAACCCAGAGACAACCCCCGGAGGAAAAGCATTGAAGTTCTATACATCTGTACGCTTGGATATCCGCAGAATTGCCCAAATTAAAAAGGGCGAAGAAGTCATGGGCGGGCGTGTGCGAGTGAAGGTGGTCAAAAACAAAGTGGCTGCTCCATTCAAACAAACTGAGTTTGACCTGATGTACAACGAAGGAATCTCTCGGGAAGGCGAGCTAATTGCCCTCGGAGAAAAGTACGGAATTGTCACAAAATCAGGGACATCATATTCATATAAACCGTCAAATGGCGAGGAAGAGAAACTTGGACGAGGATATGATGCGACCAGGCAATACCTCAAGGAGAATTCTAAGATCGCAAATGCAATTTTGAAAGATATAAAAGTGAAACTGAAAGAAATATAATAGTTGGCATCAATGCTCTTTTGATGCTAGACTACGCGAATCGAGCGAGGAAATGTTGCAAAGTGGTCTTCAAGGGCGTCCCGCGAGAAGAAGTTGCGGGATTCCGTAGCGTTGCTCCGTGTCCTACCATGTCGAGCAGAACGCACGACACTTTCCATTTCCATCTCGTAGACTCCCTAAGGTGAGTTGGCCACGCGATTTCTCCGCGTGGTTTTTTCTATCTGTCTTTTACAAAAGCGGCAATCTCTTCAATCTTCTCCTTTCTATCTGCAACATCTAGTTCAAATATATCTGCCGCCATCATTGAGACCTTAATTGCGTCTGGTTCAGACAGATTTCCAAGCTCTTGAAGAGTAACCCCTTCACTCCTGAGCATTGTCTGAAACTCTGTTATTTGGGAAATGCTAAAAAGCGGCGCCAAGCGTTCGTGAATGGGACCCCCAAGTTCCACTATGGACTCTGGATCCAGCAAAGTATTCTCGTCTTCTATGTCAGAAGCCGATCTATCGTCGGGGAACTCAAAACTCATGCCTCTATGATACATCGCAATCACAACATTTCAAAGAATGGACAAGTGGCAAATTCCTGCTAGAATCTTGTTTCCAAGTAAATACTGAAATATGTTGGAATACAACGAAATCACCGAACACAAAGTCATCATTCTAGATGGGGCGCCATATGAAGTGCTTAATTCTCACGTCTTTCGCAAACAACAGAGAAAACCGGTCAATGCGACGAAACTTAAAAATTTGATTACCGGTAAGGTAACCGAGAGATCTTTTCACGTGTCAGAGAAAGCAGAAGAAGCTGAAATGGAGGAGAAGGAAGTAAAATTTTTATATACCAATAAAGGCGAGTGGTGGTTTTGCGAAATTAATGACCCATCTAAGCGTTTTTCACTTCCAGCAGAACTTATCGGTGAAAGAGGAGGCTACCTCAAGCCAAACACACTCGTAGGGGTAATAATCTTTGAAGAAAAAATTATTGGAGTAAAACTTCCTATAAAAGTGGACTTAAAGGTCACTGAAGCTCACCCTGCTGTTAAAGGAGATACCGCTAAAGGAGGATCAAAGCAAGTAGTGCTTGAGACAGGGGCTACCCTTCAGGTGCCTATGTTCGTGAAAGAAGGAGATATCGTACGCATAAACACGGAGACTGGCGAGTACACAGACAGAATCGGTAATTCTTTCTAAATCACTTCCCTATTTTGCAAGCGCTTTTCATAGGCGACAATATTGCCATACAAATATGCAAGTACTGTCCATATCCCTCCCCAAAAAATAATCAAAAACAATATCTCCCACATCACCGAGACGGCGCCTCTACCAAAAAACCATTCCAAGATAACGAGGGGAGCAAAAAGTACCACGAGAAACGGATCGGCAAAGCACCCCACTCGCACGGGACAAATCATTTTCAAAGATAGTGCTACTGGAACTAGAAGCGCGCCAAAGACAGCGCCGTCAGCCCAAAAAGGCAATTTCATATATACATACTAGTATATGTTTTACCTTGACACAAAAGGAAGTAGCCCCAAGAACCTCGCCCTCTTGATAGCAAGGGCAAGCTCTCTCTGGCTTTTCGCGGATAATCCGGTCTTCCTCCGTGAAAGAATACGCGCGTGCGGATTTAGATGCTTCTTCAATAGCTCTACATCCTTATAATCTATATGTTGAATTTGATTCATGTTTTTATTTTAGTAGTAATTGTCCCATTACAATTTTGTTTAGTAATACTGATTTACAGAATTATGTATTATTCCGTAAATATTCTTGAGCTACAGCGCTTCGCCCGTAACCATTTGGCCTATTCGGCCACGCGCTGTAAAAACCATGTTAGAACAAGATTGAAACGGGATTGTAGTAAAACATAGTCGTTTCACTTCTTGCTTTACTCAAAATGGTATATCGTCGGGATTGATTTCCTCTTCTGGATACTCAATCGTGTCCAATGCCTCTTTTGGAGCATCAGATTGTGACTGCGAAGCTGATGAAGCTGGAGCGCTACCTGAGGAAGATCCTCCTTTTGGACCAAATTGAATCTTCTCAGCCACAATTTCTGTGCGATATTTCTTGGTGCCATCTTGGCCGTCCCAACTTCTTGTTTGAATGCGCCCCTCTACAAAAACCGAACTCCCCTTTCTTAAATACTGCGTAACAATTTCTGCCTGCCTGCCAAAGACCACAACGTTGTGGAAATCCACGCTTTCCTGCTTGGCGCCATTTTTGTCCTTCCAGACTCTATTTGTAGCAACAGAAAAGTTCGCTACCTGAATACCAGACGGCAGAGCCTTGTTCTCTGGATCACGTGTGAGATTGCCGAATATAAAGGCTTTGTTTATATACATCCCATTAGAAGTTTTAATAATAATATCTACGCCTAATGATACTTTTTCGCACAGTCTTGTCTACCGCCTCAATTCAACAGGCTTATCTATTCGGCTACCAACTCATCAATGCTCTTATCAATTTCTGCCGTAGTCGTTGTCGCATCTTCGCCTTTATGCGCCTCCGCTTTCTCACCTCCTTCTCGAAGCGCTGACTTAACAACCACAGGCACTTCTTTCCCCGCTTTTATCAGGATATAACGCAAGACATCCACCATCAAATCCAATGACTTCTTCATCTCAAGAAGAACAGACGGTGTGCATTCAAACTTCATCCATCCAAAGTAAGCACTTTCAAAGTGCTCATTCTTAGCGTTCACATTCTTAGTCATCTCGTAGGCAAGCTCCCTCATTTCTGGGTAGCCCTCAGATAATATCTTGCCTCCATCTTTCGTAACCAGATTCTTTATATTTGAGACTTTCTCAGGAATATTTTCTTCTGGAACGGAAGGGAGTATTAGATAGCCCACTTCATACATCCGAGTGATTTGCGCATCGCGCTCCTCGCTTGTATCGGTCATATATGGTCATTCCTAAACTATTAATTCCCATTAGGGATGACCTACATTAGCACAATAATATAGACTGTACAACGTATTCTAGCTCCTATCCTAGAGAACAATTCCAAACACCCTGAAGGTGTTTTCCACAAGAGTCTTTCTCACTATTTCAAAATCTTCTCCTCTAACTTCGGCTATTTTCTTAACAACCTCAATCACATAAGTCGGCTCATTTCTTCTTCCTCTATAAGGTACTGGCGCGGCGAAAGGAGCATCAGTTTCAGCTAAGATTGAGGTGAGAGGAACATTCTTTATTACTTCGTCATAATCACGCGCGAAGGTTATAGGACCAGCAAAAGAAATTGTAAACCCTAAATCAATAAACTTTCTAGCCTGCTCTAAACTTCCCGAATAAAAATGAATATCACCTCTTAGATTCTCATTATCCTTTTTATATTCACTTAATATCGCAATGATATCCTCGTAAGCATTGCGTGAATGAATCATCAGAGGCTTATCAAGCTCAATTGCAAGTTCAATTTGTTTTTTAAATTGTATTTTTTGCCTTTCTATTTCAGTAGTGTCACTTGCGTCGTTACGATAATAGTCGAGCCCACATTCCCCTATTGCCACAACTTTTGAACTTTGAGCTAATTCCCTAAATTTCTCGTAATCAAATACTTCTCCTTTCTCGTTTGGGTGGACCCCGGCTGTCGCATAAAGAAAACTATGTTTCTCTGCGAGTTCTATCCCCTTTCTGCTCATTTCATAGTCAGTTCCAACAACTATTCCAGCAACGCCACTATCTTTCATTCGGGAAAGGACTTCGGATAAGTCTTTCTCAAACTCTGGAAATTGAGGTTGGCAGTGAGCGTCGATGAATTGGAAATTCATATTGGTTAGTAGTTAGTAATCAGTAGACAGGAGAACGATTAATCCTTACGGGGGAAAAGGTTAATTGGAGAAATATTTGATTTCACAGCATATTTAATAGCTTCGGAGGTGTTGGGCATAATAGGATTGAGCATGCGACCAACTGTGTACAGATCAATAACCAATTCGGAAATTATCTGTCTTCCTTTCTCCAAGTCTGATTTCACAAGTTTGAATGGTTCTGTCGCCTGAATCTTACTGTCTAAATCCTGAATTTTTTGCCAAACAATATTAGCAGCTTTCTGAATTTCAAATTGTTCCATAGCAGATGCAAAATCCTCAGGAATTGATTTTTCTGGTAAAAGAGGACATTTTTCCAAGTGAGTTTCTGCCATTTTCATCACACGAGCGACCAGATTACCAAGCCCATTGGCTAAATTGGCATTATACGCTTCCTTAAAACGTTCTAGAGTCATGTCACCGTCTTCAAAGGTAGAAATCTCCCGTGCTACATAATAGCGAAGGGCTTCCACACCGAATTCATTTATTACCTCCATCGGATCAATGACATTACCGATAGATTTAGACATTTTCACCCCTCCAGAAGTAATCATTCCATGCACCAAAATATTTTTAGGTAGTGGGAGTCCTGCCGAGAGTAACATTGCCGGCCATATAAGAGCATGAAAACGCAGTATGTCTTTCCCCATAATTTGGACATCCGCTGGCCAAAACTTTTTAAACAGCACGTCACTGTCCGTTCCGTAGCCAAGAGCTGAAATATAATTGGTGAGCGCATCACACCACACATATATAACTTGGCTTTCATCACCCGGCACAGGTATGCCATGCGGTACCACGTTTATAGGCCTTGAAAAGCTTACATCCTCCACGCCCCTTTCAATGAAAGCCAAAATTTCATTTTTGCGTGAGTCTGGAAGGATCGCAAACTCCCCGCTTTTGATTTTCTCTGCTACTTGATTTGCATATTTTGAAAGTCTGAAAAAATAATTTTCTTCCTTAAGCATCTCTGGAGACGTACCATGAAAAGGGCACTTCCCCTCTATTAAATCCTTTTCCGTATAAAAA
>MHVX01000006.1:45870-51445 GCA_001823875.1 Candidatus Zambryskibacteria bacterium RIFCSPHIGHO2_12_FULL_43_12b | reverse complement strand
CACTCCCGGCCAATGCTTTTCCTTGTCTGTAGTGCGGATGAAATCGCTTGAAGAAATATTTATCATCTCAAAGAGGCTCTTGAATCCGCTTGTGATCTCATCCAGATATTTTTCCACAGATTTTCCTTCCGATTCGGAAGATTTGATAACCTTGCTAGTATTTTCATCCGAGCCAGTTAAAAAATATACTTCTTTTCCAGACAAACGATGATAGCGAGCGAGAATGTCCGCGAGAGTCGTAGTGTAAACATGCCCCATGTGCAAGTTTGCATTCGGATAATATATGGGCACGGTTACATAAAAGCTTTTTTTGCCTCCCTTAGAATCGCTTGTCATAAAATTGTATATTACGCTTTAGGCAAGTCACGAAGCTTGAAACGTTCAAGGTCATTTACCAATTCCATAAGTACCGCCGCTACTGGCACAGATAGGATTACTCCCAGGAATCCCGCTAGTTGTCCTCCAATGATGATGGCTAGAATTGATACCATCGGGGGAACACCGACCACTTTTTTGACTACGAGAGGGTATATAAGCTGAGATTCAAATTGATTGATGATAATAAAAAGTCCCGTTGTAACAAGAGCCAAGGTAACACCTCCATCCACAAAGGCGATCAAAATCGCAGGGGCAGCGGCTAGGAACGAGCCGAACAGCGGGATAATCTCCATAATACCTGCGAAAACGCCCAAAAGAAGAGCGTTAGGCACTTGAACAAGCATAAGCCCCAAGAAGACCAGAACCGCCACAATGACTGAAAGGAGTAGCTGTCCCTGCATCCAGAGTCCAATCTTTGCTTTTGATCGCTCCCAAAGTCCAATTACATATTTCTCATGCTGAATGGGTGTGGCAATACGTAAAAATTTTCCTACTCCATCTTCTTGAACAGCAAGGTAGAAAGAGAGCACAACAATAAGGATAAAACTCACAACTCCACCGAAAATCACATCTACCGTGCCAAAGAAACCTGTGGACAGATTGGCTAATGTCTTATTGACAGTGTCCACCAAACCAGAAAGAGAAAAACTGCTTGAAAGATCACCAATGATATTTGAACTAGCAGGTGAAGTGGCTACTTCAGTTGTGCGAGAGAGCGCGGCTGAATATTCAGGAAGAGAGCCAAGCAAGCTTGATGCCTCGCTTAAAAATGGGAGTAAAAAGAAATAGAAAGTAGAGACAAGTAGTACAGCCGCGATGACGTATATAAGTAGCACTGAAAGAATCCTCGGAATCCTATGCTTGGCAAACCATCTTGTGCCTGGATCAACAGCCGAAGCAATGACGATTGCAGTAAGGATTACAAGCAGAATATCCCTAATAAAATAAAGAAAGTAGAAAAAAATCAGCACCAACACGGTTCTAACAATGGTACCCGTGCTAATTGAAATAAAACTGTCTCCTGTGCGCTGTGGCATACGAACATATTACCATTAAGAAATCTATTTCAAAACTGATATAAATAGTTGACCCGCGAAGCATACGCTTCGCGGGTCGTTCCACTCGTTTCAACGGTTCTGGAGTCTTATCCAGATTTCCGCTGAAATAGTGGGGTCGATCATGGGCGACCCAAAGATCTTGCGAAAAATCGTATCGCGATTCTCGATGGTAACCCCTTTGCGACGAAGCTCCTCCGCCGCTTTTTTCACCAGCTCCTTCCGTACCCTCTTATCCGACAAAGTACGTCCCATCGGACCTCCTCCAAAAAGGGATTATATGCATACTACTCCCAATATAAAAAATTTCAAGTATTACCTCAGGACCCCGACCAGATCCTCAATCGAAACTCTTTTTTGCTCTCCGCTGTCTCTATCCCGGACGGTTACAGTATTATTCTCCAATGTCTCAAAATCTATTGTTACACAGTATGGAGTGCCGATTTCATCTTGTCTTCTGTATCGCTTGCCAATGTTGCCATTATCATCAAAAACCGCCTGAGGAATCTCTCTTTTTATCATTGCATACACTTCTTTCGCTTTAGACATCAATTCTGGCTTATTCTTGAGAAGCGGAAAGACAGCTACCGGCACGGGAGCAATATGCTTTGCAAGTTTTAGATAAACTCTTTTTTCTCCACCAAGTTCATCCTCTGTGTATGCTTCAAGCAAAACAAAGAGCACCGCCCGATCTACACCCCCTGAACATTCAATATCCCATGGAAAATATCTCTCTCCCGTCTCCTCATCAAAATAAGTGAGGTCAACCTTTGAATATTCGCTATGCCTCTTCAAGTCCCAGTCGCCACGGTGATGTATGCCCCACGCTTCTTTCCAGCCTGCAAAGGGGCTATTGTACTCTATATCCCAAGCGTCCTTCGCATAATGAGCTCTCTCATCTTGAGCATGTTGTCTGAATCTTAGATTCTCCTTTTTGAACCCCAAACCTAGGTACCATTCATAAGACAGATTCTTCCAATACTCAAATTGCCTTTTGCCTTCATCTCCATCAGGCTTTATATAAAATTGAACTTCCATCTGCTCAAACTCTCTCTGACGAAACAAGAAATCACGAGGAGTAATTTCATTTCTAAATGCTTTTCCGATTTGACCAATACCAAACGGGAGTTTAGGGTGCATAGAATCCAGTATATTTTTGAAATTTACATGGACTCCTTGGGTAATTTCACCACGAAGGTTCGCGTCTATTTTTGATTTCTCTGATGCGCCAAGTCTAGTCTCTACCAGCAGATTGAATCTTACCGGATCGGTCCACTCCACCTTCTCCTTTTTGTGCCTAGCTTCATGGTCAGAGATGGCTTCTGGCTGATCGGCGCGAACTCTCTCATGGCAAATCTTGCATTCCACAAGAGGATCAGTAAACATCTCTGTATGGCCGGAGGCTTCCCAAACGCGTGCGGGCATTAAAATCGCCGCGCTCATTCCATACACATCATCTCTTTCACTTATAAATTTTCTCCAAAAATATTGTTTTATGTTGTGTCGGAGTTCAACCCCTAAAGGTCCGTAATCATATATGCCGGCCAATCCTCCGTATATTTCCGAACCTGGAAACACAAAACCCCTCCTCTTGCAAAGGCTTACAATCTTTTCCATTAGATTTGGCTCTTCTGATGTCATTTAATTTGTTGATTTATTTAGCCACCACATCATCACCTTGTTTAAACGAAGGATCCGAGGCGAAACGCGTGGTCAAAGGTGGCGCTGTGGTGGTAACCTGAGATTCCGTAAATCTGTCATTCCCGCTGAGAGTTGAAGTCTGCAATATCATAGGCGTACTTGCAACCTGGTTAAGTGAAGGTAGAACAGTTATAAGGAACGCCGCTACCCTTGGCGAACTAGCTAGCCCAGTGCCGGAATGCAGATCTCCCACATCCCAAATCACAGTATTCGTGTCAGCGCGAAATTCAATCTTCTCATTTGCAGGGTCGGTGAATCCAGCCCACTTAACATATGGTGGCAATTGCGCGCTCACTTTTGTCTGAGAAATTGTATTCAATGTGTTTGTAAGACTCCACATTACAGTGTAAGTAGTTTCTTGCTCTGCTCTAGGGGGGATAGGACCGCTATTCTCAAATGGACCGATTGATCTAACAGCTCTTGCAGACAATCCGACATTGGAAGTAATCTTCACGATTCTTTCAATCGCAGTTGAAACAATTTCAGACTTTCCAGAATCATTTATCTGATTACCCGACACAGTCACCGTCACCTTGATAGATTCATTGTTATATCCAGCAATATTGGACAAAGTAGAGAAGGAAAAATTCACGACTCCTTTGTCTCCCGGTTCAAGGGCAGCCAATTCGGAATTTGAATTCTTATCCCATATGATTGTACTATCCAAAGATCGATAGAATCCTCCAGTTGAGGTAATCACTGATGTTTTATCAAATGAATCACCGGAAATTTTTATTTCAATCTTCCCATTAAGAATCTGGCTTTGAATATTGTTTGCCCAAACAACATTTGCTTGTATCTTATCTCCGGGTTTTGCCAAAAAAGTGGAGCCCATATTGCCCGAAAGCGCCAGATCAACAGAAATGTAGGGTTTACTAATGCGGACCGCCTGTGTTAACTGTGAAAATACCGTGCCAATCTTCTCCGAATCTTTTTCCTGAGCTATTCCAGTATAGAAGTGGAATGCCCTTTCCTCATCATTTTGTCCCACCATCGCTCCCTTAATCTTAAGGATACGCTTGTCACCAGGCGCCAAGTCGCCAATTTTCCATAAATTATTGCCAAGAGAAGGTCTTGGCTCCGCATCTTTGAAGCTCCAACCAAATGGATACTCCGCTTCAAGTAAGATGTTTTGGAGGACCTCCGCGCTGTTAGAAGTGACTTCCAAAATAAACTCAATGTCCTGCCCAGAATTAATTTCCGTTGGACTCTTCACGCTGACAATGATTGGTGATGAACTTATGGCAACTGGGTAAATCTTTTCTTTGAAGAAAGTTGCGCTGGAGCCTTCAATTCTATATTCAAGAGTCAGTTTTATCTCTCTTACAGTTTCTTTTTCACCAAACAAGACGGCTTTAATCGCTTTTCTCACTTCTCCCCTCGCCGGCACCTTCCCAACGGAATGTCTTTCACGAAGCAACTCTGTGCCCACGTCTCCCGCCACCCTCGTCCCCTCTGGGTATTCCACAAGCAGATTAACCGCTTCCAGAGAAGCTCGGTTATCGTTTTTTATCACAACATCTAAAGAAAGCTCCTCTCCCCCAGCGGTTGCAGGCGGTCCGATTACCACAATATCAATATTGCCCGCGGAAACCAGATTGCCGCCTGCAAAAAACATAAACCCAGCAGAACCCAAAGACAAGAGGAAAAATACGGCAGAACCGATTAAAATCTTTTTGAGCAAATTTGCACGATTCTCTTCTCTTCTCTCGCGTTCTTGACGGAGAAGCTCTTCAATATCTTTGTCCTCTTTCCAATCTGAACTCACCTCTATTTCTTCTCCTTGGATTTGGCTTCTCTCATCACGAAACTCCCTTGGATGCTTCCGAGAGTATATGTCTTGTTCTAGTTTCTCCAAGTGATTTTTCCGAGGTTCTTCCATAGAGAGCTATTATATCATTTCAGGAGCGACTTGCCGAAAGCGCTCTGTTTAATTCATCTATCAACTCTTTTCTAATTACTCTCGCTCTGATTATTGAGTTTTCATCGAAGAAAGGCACCGAAAGAATTTCTTTATAGGAGATTTTTTCTTCTATATATCCTAGAGTCTTTAGTAAGTAGAACATTGCTAAACACTCAAGAGACTTTAGTTCTTCGGACGAGTAGTCTCTTTTGACCAATGCATCGTAAAAATCTTTTGTAATTTCATATGGTACTTTGTCTTTTTCTTCTTCATGAATAAGCTGGCGCAACACGTCTAAAAATCTAACCCAAAGGACTCTCTTTTCGGGCTTGGATTCAAGTCCTTTGTATGTATTGTCTGCAGATTTGGCTCCTACAAGACGCCATGAATATTTTCCTTTTACAAAAGAGAGGATTGAAAAGGAAAAATCCACTAGAGCGGGAGACAACTTGGATACCCCAAGACGCACACTTCTGGCTCGAGCCGTTACCACTCCCAGATCACGCGTAAGGATATGGAAATACTTATCCGCCTCCCC
>MHVX01000006.1:35363-45860 GCA_001823875.1 Candidatus Zambryskibacteria bacterium RIFCSPHIGHO2_12_FULL_43_12b | reverse complement strand
TCTACATCAGAAAGATTGCAACTCTTTTTTATTTCGGCCACGAACCCTCTTGCGACTCTTTGCAACTCTTCGTTTGCATAGATCTTTGCGCGGGCTAAATCTTTTGGCATAAGACCTTTTGCCTTCCGCGCCTCCTGAACGGCCCTCATTATTTCTCTAAGGTCTCCTTCCATCTTAAGTTCTTCGTTAATTTCTATATCAAGGACAATCTCCGTATCAATTATCTCATCAATAACAATATTTTTGACATTTACCTCATCGCGCAGAATTTCAAGTAATTCAACTTTTTTGTCCAATTCTTTATTCTTAATTCTTAGTTCCCGAAGCGGCTGTCTCACTTTTACCCCAGCTTTTGCTCTCGCTTCAAGCGCAAGACTTGCGACAGATCTCAACAGAGCCATGCTGACTATTAGACTCTCTTCCGTGGAGGTCGTCTTCTTAGTCTCTGGCCATTCTGCCAGGTGAACACTTTCAGGGTCATTGTCCTCCTTAAACTTCTGATATATCTCCTCCGATAAGAACGGAGAAAATGGCGCCGAGACAAGAGCGAAATGTTTCAAGACAAAATGCATGGTGGATAGCGCTTCACTTTGAGTTTCACTATCTTCTTTCATCCTGTCTCTTGAACGACGTAAGTACCAAGTGGACAAATCATCTACAAAACGAGAAATCGGACCATGCGCTTGATCAAGTTTGTACGCTTCCATTGCGTCAGTAACTTCTTTTATCGTTTCATTTAAGCGCGCAATGATCCAGCGGTCCAAAACATGTTCACTCTTTGCTTCCTTGTGATCCCCTTTATAGATTTCGTAAAAAGAGATTACGTTTTTCATCCTCAAAATATTTTTTTTATATACTTCATCAACTCCTTTTTCGGAGAAATTCAAATCTTCAGATTTCATAAGTGGAGAAGAGAGCATGTAAAAACGTAGAGCATCTACTCCGTATTTATCAAAAAGTATGGCAGGGTCGGGAAAATTCCCCTTAGACTTTGACATTTTCTCTCCGTCTTCATCTAGCACCGTACCTGTAGTAACTACATTTTCAAAAGGAGCTTTGCCGAAAAGAATTGAGGAAACCGTGTGAAGATAGTAGAACCAGGTGCGAGTCTGAGCGATATATTCTGCTATAAATTGCGCGGGAAAATTTTCTTTAAACCATTCCTTATTCTCAAAAGGATAGTGCTTTTGAGCAAAAGGCATTGAGCCAGATTCAAACCAACAATCCAATACTTCTGGAATCCTCTTCGCCACTCCCCCACACTCGCAGGACAAAGTAATTTCATCTATATATGGACGATGCAGATCTAGTTCAAAGTTCTTATTGTGAGGGATAGGAGTAAAATCAAATTTGTAGATTGAACCCGTCGAAACTTCTATAGTGTCAATTATTTCTTTTGACCTTCTCATGTCAGCTCCCTCAACCAAAGCAGGAGCAACTTCCAATCCGATTCCGTGTGTAACCACAAGGATTGTTTTATCTTTGTGATTTTTATTTATCTCATATAGGAAGTCTCCGAATCTCTTTTTTGCATCGAGGTAGCTTTCTCCACCCCTTATAGGAGTATCGTAAGTATCCATGTTATTAGCCTCATATTCGAGAAATTCCGCAAAAGGTTTTCCGTCAAAATCGCCAAAATCAAAATCACCAAGACGTTTATCTTCTATGATGTTCTCTGATATCAATAGTTTTTCAGCAATCAAAGTGGAAGTTTCCTTCGTTCTTAAAAAAGGAGAGGAATAGATTACATCAATATCTTTATCTTTAATCTCCCTTATAACTTTAAGAATCTCATCTTTCCCTTTGCCAGTAAGACGATATGGAGCTTTTGGATCGGAGGTCGCAATATTTAAAACGTTATGTTCCGATTCACCATGTCTAACAAAAATAAAAGTATTTCCATTATTTATGAATTGAGATTTCAAGTCTTCAACAGATGCGACCCATCTTGTCTTTCCACATTTTTCACATTTCCAAATTGGTAGTGGAGATGCCCAAAAGCGATTACGGGAAATGTTCCAGTCTGGTGCGGCTTCCATACTCTTGCCAAAACGCCCATGCTTAAGGTGCTCTGGAATCCAGTTTATATCTTCGCCAAGCTTAAGCATCTTTTTCTTTACACTTTGAATGTCAATAAACCATGCAGGTAGTGCAAAATAATACAATGGTGTTTCACATCGATGGCAGTGGGGGTAGGAGTGGACTATTTTCTCCTTTGCAAAAAGCAATCCCCTGTGTGCCAGATCCTTTATCACGAGCACATCTCCTGACTGGTGATCTTCCTTAGGCTTGGCTCTTTCTCCAGCAAAATCTGTTACTTCCTTTGTAAATTTACCGTCTGAACCCACATGTCGCACGAAAGGGATATCGTATTTTTCTGCCAGTTCCATATCTTCCGCTCCATAGGCGGGAGCAAGATGAACTATGCCCGTACCGCTCTCGGTAGTTACATACGGAGCTGAATAGACTTTCCAGCCATTTTCACGGTTTGCCAGCTTTTCATCACGAGCGAAATAGTCGAAAATTGGCCTGTACTTCTTCCCTACTAATTCCTTACCCTTAAACCCCCGAACAATTTCGTATCCTTCCTTAACCACTCCGACCCTTTCTTTCGCAATAATTATGCTTTCCTCTCCCAATTCTTTATCCTTAATTCTTAATTCCACGTACTCAATTTCCTCATTCACCGCCGCCGCAGTATTCCCTGGGAGAGTCCATGGTGTAGTGGTCCATGCGAGAAGGAAAGTATTTGGAGCATCCTCTAGTTCCAATTTCACATAAACAGAAATGTCGGTGATATCTTTATACGAATTGTCCATTGCGATTTCAGAATTCGCAATCGGAGTTTCGCACCTTGGACAATACGGAAGAACTCGTGTTCCTTCGTATACCAAACCTTTTTTGTTTATCTCATTTAGTGCCCACCAGACAGATTCAATGTATGAATTGTCCATTGTCTTGTAGGATCCATCAAAATCTATCCACCTTCCAATTCTCTCAACCGTATCTTTCCAGTGTGAAACATAATCAAGCACCTTACTTTTGGCATATTCGTTGAAGACATCCACACCAAGAGCTTCTATTTCTTTTTTTCCAGATACCTTTAAATCTTTTTCAACGATGTTTTCAATGGGGAGTCCGTGACAATCCCACCCCCATTTTCTTTCCACTCTAAAACCGCGCATTGTCTGATAGCGAGCCACTGTATCTTTTACCGCGCTTCCAAGAATGTGACCATAGTGTGGAAGTCCTGTGGCAAATGGTGGACCGTCATAGAAGACATAATTACCCTTGGGTGCATGCTTTGAGACGCTTCTTTCAAAGGCTTTTATCTCTTTCCAAAGAGAAATGATTTTCTCTTCGTCAAAAGCGACCTGGCTCTTTTGAGAACCGAGTGTACTAACGGTTTTGTCCTTGTCCTTCGCCATATTTTCCTCATTTTAGCACGCTTGCCCCCTTATTAAAACGAAACCACACGGAAACTACTGTTTCCGTGTGGGATGAACACCTCTAATGGAGGTACGGTCTAATGAATTCCTTGAACTCTTCCCTTGCTCTAAAAAGGCGCGACTTGACTGTGCCTAGTGGCGCTTCAATGGCCTTTGCGATCTCCAGATAGTCTTTTCCTTCAACCTCGCGAAGCACGAAGACTTCTCTGCGTGGAATAGTGATATGCAGTATCGCCTCCTCCACAAGGCTTCTCATCTCCCGTAGCTCAAAAAGCCTATCTGGACGCATCCTCTCGTCTCCAAACTCTACGGAAGATGAGCGAAAGCCAAAAATATCTTTAGCTTCGTCGATTGCCTGAAAAAGAACAATTGGGCGATTATTCCTTATCCGTATCTCGTTCTTTCCGAGATTAGATGCGATTGCGTAAACCCATGCTGAAAAGCTCCTGCTTGTGTCAAACTGGTCCAGATTGCGATACACTCGAAAAAACGTCTCCTGAACTAGGTCCTCTGCTACTTGCTGATCACCAGTCATCCGAGCGACAAAGTGGAGCAGATGATGCTCATAGCGGCGAACAAGCACATTAAACGCTCTTTCATCTCCTCCAAGAATAGCCCCTATCACCTCGACGTCTGATGCGTTGCTCACTCGTACCTGGCCGTTTGACGTCATGCCCGCTCCTGGTAGAGGTATGTATACAGAACTGCCCTTTCTTCACTATACACTCATTTAGAAAAACACAAGTGGAAAATCAAAACTAATTTAAGAAGGTAGTTTTGCTACATCTTGAGAGGCGATGGGATAGCAAGAATATCCATGCCGTTCTTGAGCACCCGAGCCAGAGCGCTTGTTAGTGCTATTCTTTGACTTGAAAGTTCGGGGTTTTTTTCGTCTAGGATGATGTTTTCCGCGTAAAATTTATTAAACATTGAAGCAATTTCAGTGAGGTAAGTTACTATCATGTTCGGGGACATCTCTAAAAGAGACCTTTTCACTATTTCAGGAAATCGGTAAAGCATCCTGTGCAACTCCCCTATTTCCATATCTCCAGCTTTTGAAAGCTTAGCTTCCAAATCTTTTGCGCGTTCCAAAACAGAATTTGCGCGTGCGAAGGAGTATTGAAGATATGGTCCAGAATCCCCTTCAAACGAGAGAGACTTATCAAAGTCAAAAATGATGTCTCTTCCAGGCGTTTGCTTAAGTATTGAGTACTTTATTGCTCCAACAGCCACCATCTCTGCCAACTCATCTTTATTCTCTATATTTCTCTCACTTGCCTGAAGTTTCTCCATTACTTTGGACTTTACTTCATTGATTAGCCACTCTGCGGTTATCACATCCCCAGTCCGTGAAGACATCTTCCCTGTAGGCAGGCGTAGCATCCCATGAGAAATGTGCTTTGTTTTTTCAGCCAATTCAGGAAAAATTTCCTTCATAGCTCTAAGCAGAACTCTAAAGTATTCATTTATTTCGTTTCCTGTTACTACGATTGAAATATCGTATGGGTAGATGTCATATTTGATTTTTGCAAGTCCCAGCTCCTTAGCTTCATAAGTTGGCAGGCCTTCTTTGTTTATGAAGACTCTGGTGTGTAAGGCCGGATCTCTCTTCTCCCCATGATAGACAATCGCCCCTTCACTTTCTTCAAAAATCTTGGGTGTATTGTCGTGGACAATCGCTTTGCCAAATTCCCCCGTTGTAGATTCAAAGAAGTAATGATCAAATTTCGTATCTAGCTTTCTATATATTGCCTCAAAGTATTCTAGAGTTAATTTTCTGCCAAGCATATAAGCCTCATTTACCTCTTTATCAGATTCATCATAGATTTTCTTATTGATCTCAACCACAAAAGCTTTAAATACCTCTTCCGTCTCATAAGACTTTGAGCCCTCGGCATAAGAAGCGGCAACATCTTGAGCGTTTCTCCATTCAATTCCGCTTTTGAGTTTATGCGCCACAGCCCTAGCCACATGAATCCCTTTGTCACCCTGATAGCAGGCATTTCTCACTTCTGCTCCATTCCATTTGTAAATTCTAGAGAAGCTCTCCCCTATGGCATTGCTCATTAGGTGGCCGATATGCATTTCCTTGAACGGATTTGCATCTGTATACTCAACTATTGTCTTCTGCCCAGCCAGACTGTCATTTGAGCCGAATTTACTCCCTCTCTTAAGAATTCCTCCAATGCTCTCAACTAAGAATTTATTTGAAAGGAAAAAGTTAATGAAACCGGGTTTTGCAACAATAATCTGCGACAGCGAATCGCTTTGATTCTGGCGAAGAACCCCAGCAATCTTTTCTGCCAGTTCCAAAGGATTTACCCCCTGCGTCTTGCCGGCAAGCATTGCAACATTAGTGGAGTAATCTCCATGAGATAAGTCTGCCGGATGCTCAACGACAAAAGACACCTCTGGAAGACCGAGTGTATTCAAGACATCTTTAATTTGCGCTTCCAACTTTTCCTTCATTATTATAAGGCTAACACTAGACAAACTTATCTGGAATAGGAAACTTTTTGCTAAGCTTTCGTACCCTCGCATGCAATTCCTTTTTCTTCTTTGAATTATCTTTGTTTTTGAGCGCTTCTATCATAATCTCAGCCACCTCTCTGCACTCTTTTTCTTTAAATCCACGAGTAGTAATTGCAGGTGTGCCAAACCTTATACCTGAGGGATCCATCGGTTTTCGAGGGTCATCGGCAATTGCATTCATATTGAGAGTTAGGCCTATTTCATCAAGAGCCCTCTCGGCTTCCCTACCTGATACACCTAAAGACCCATAAACATCGGCTAAAATCAGATGATTGCTCGTCCCACCTCCAAGCATCCTTATCTTGTGCTTGCGAAAAACTTCCTCCATCGCTTTAGCGTTCTTCAAAATCTGCTTTGCATATTTCTTAAACGCGGGCTTCATAGCCTCGCCAAAGCACACTGCCTTTGCGGCTAAGATGTGCATGTGCGGACCGCCTTGGAAACCGGGAAAAATGGACTTATCTATCGCTTTTGCGATCTCTTCACTTTCTCTGACCAGTATCATCCCGCCTCTGGGGCCCCGTAGAGTTTTGTGTGTGGTGGTCGTCATAATGTCAAAGCCGTAATCCAGCGGATTTTTTACAGCCTTGCCTGCGATGAGTCCTGCAATATGCGCCGCATCCATCATACTTATTGCTCCTAATTCTCTAGCAATATCAACAAATTTTTTATAGTCTAATTCGCGTGAATATGCCGAGAATCCTGCAAGAATAATTTTTGGCTTCTCCTTGATTGCAGTTTCGCGCAGAGCTTTGTAGTCAATCTCTCCTGTTTCAGGATTTTTCATCTTGTAACGCACAAAACGAAAAATTTTCGCCATATATGTCACTGGATGACCATGAGTTAAGTGACCTCCATGTGATAGATCCATTCCAAGGACTGTATCCCCCGGCTGAAGGAGTGCGAAGTATACAGCAATGTTCGCGGGGGCCCCAGAATGTGGCTGAACATTTGCGAACTTCGCACCAAAGAGTTTGCAAGCTCTTTCAATTGCAATATTTTCTATAACGTCAGTATATTTTTGTCCGCCATAATAACGCTTACCAGGATATCCTTCGGAATATTTGTTTGTAAAAATAGAACCATTCGCTTCGCGTACTGCGCGAGAAACATAATTTTCAGAAGGAATCAGCTCCAGACCTTCTGCTTCTCTCTTTTCTTCTCCCGTAATCGCTTCAAAAACTTTCTTATCTTGCTTTTTTATGTATGCGTATTCATTAGCCATGTTTGTAAAGTTAGTATCTATTAAAAATGGCTAAGAAGTTAAATCATATTTGTTATTGGTTGGTATTCTTCCCGCTGGGTTTATTATCCAAACTCCTAAACCCTGCGACTGTAAGCTCCGCTTTTATTGGAGGATGAGGTTCATAGCCTTCAAGCTTCACGTGTTCAGGTCTAAAATCTTCTAAATTTTTTACTTCATCGCTTATTGTAACCCTAGGGAATGCTTTTGGCTCACGTTCCAATTGTTCTTTTATCGCCTCCAAATGGTCTTCATAGTAGTGAACATCACCAAAGGTGTGCACAAATTCCCCCACTTCTCTCCCGATAATTTTAGCGATTACATGGCAAAGCAGAGCATAGCTTGCAATGTTAAAAGGAACTCCGAGGAATATATCCGCGCTCCTTTGGTAAAGCTGAAGAGAGACTCTGCCATGCTTGATATTAAGTTGGTACATATTGTGGCAGATCGGAAAGTGATTTACATCTTCTGGCTCAGCCATGCTATAGAGATATTCCGGATTCCATGAAGTTACAATCGCATTATGACACGATGGATCGTTGCGAAGTTCCTCTACCACCCAAGCAAGTTGGTCGATTCCCCTACCGTCTCTCGCTGGCCAAGCTCGCCACATTTCTCCATATATGTGTCGGAGCACCCCATGTTTTTCTGCGAACCCCTGTTCATCCTTTATTTTAGCCACGAATTCTTCTTTAGTCATTTCCGGCCAGCCCTCTATTTTTGCTTTCTCCATGTAAACTCTGTAGGGGTAGTCATCCCAAATATGCACATTGTTATCTACCAGATATTTAATATTATTCTGTCCAGAAAGAAACCAGTAAAGTTCCTGCAAAACTCCATTCCAGTAAACTTTCTTCGTGGTTAGAAGCGGAAACCCCTGTGATAAATCAAAACGGATTTGTTTGCCGAATAGCCCAATAGTCGCTTTACCGTGTCCGGCATCAACTTGTCTGTCACCTTTTTCTAGGAGTTCTTTTACCAAATCTAAATATTGATATTCTGGATGTCTGTTTTCGCTCATATTATTTTTTCTTCTTGTTCGCGACTTTTTTTGTCTTTGGGGCTCCTTTTGGTGGATTATGGCTATTCCATTTACCGTCAACATATTTTCGCGGATCATGCTTATAGTCAGTGGCGGGAACCGTCGTCATTTGGGAGAAAGTGATCTGTCCTATTCGCATACCTGGTGTAAGAATTATCGGCACTTTATTTAGATTGCACAGCTCAAATGTTATGCGAAGAAAATGTCCAGGATTTACAAGACCTGCGGTATTGTGAACAAGAAGTCCCATGCGCGCCAGAGAGCTCTTACCATGAAGCTGTATGAGATATACACGAGACCCGAAATAGTCTATTGATGTGCCTAAAATACTTACGCCAGGGTGAAGTACAAAAGGCTCTCCTTTGTTCAAAATGATTTCTCGTGTCTTCGCAAATTTCTTTTTTTCCGGATCAATAGCGTCTGTTGAATGCTCTTCCGTCAGAATAAATTTGCTACCCAGAAGAATGTCATAGCTTGCTGGCTGCAACCTCTTCTTATCGAACGGCTCAATAATAATATCCCCTTTGTCTAAAGCTTTTTTTATATCAACATCAGATAAAAACATTTTATTCTATGTTAAACACCTTATCGGTCCCATAATAATCCCTCCAATTGCTATTGTAATACGCAAACATCCTCTCAAGTCTGTCTTGAGGAAGCTCCTCAACTCCGAGTTCATTCATCAGAGAATAAAGCTCCTTTTTTATATCGTCCGTCTGGCTTCTATCTTCGCTTATCCTCTCAAATTCTGCCAAATATCCATAACCTGCATTTCTATCAAGGCAAATATTTGTCCCATCTAGACCATACTCCTCCCTCTCACGGGACCATTTCGCCTGATACGCCAGCCCGGCATCTAGCAGTAGCTTATCCAGTTCGTCCAAACTCATATCCATCTTCTGTTCAAATTCGATTCTTGACACTCCATTTGAGCTACTGTCACTTCCAATAGAAGCTTTGATTACAAATATAACCTTCCCATCAGTATCGCGGGTACGGACTGACATACTTGATCCTTCACTTAAAATTTTTTCAAAGGCTTCTCTCTTGTCGTTAGAAATGTATTTTATTAACGCATCCTTAAGTCTCCCCGCATCATTTAGCAGAAAATAATGGTTAAGTTGTTTGCTCTTTGCAACCAGAGACGCGCCCTTTTTCATAATCTTATCTTTCAAAGATTTTGCATTCCTCTCATTTCCCAAAAGACTTTTTATTTCAATTTCGTAATTAGACATAGTTCAGTATAATTAGTCCTCCAAGTATACCCCGTTAGATATGAGGGTGAAAAGAAGCATCGCAACCCAGATGGATTTTTGGTCTATCAGTCAATAGTTTAAAGTTATTTACGAGTTATCTAACGGGGTGGAACGACAAAATTATGCCCACAAATATTGAAAAGCCCCATAAAATCAGTGTAATTGCCGCAGTCGGCAGAAATAGAGAAATCGGCTTTAAGAATAAGCTCATCTGGGACATCCCTGAGGATTTAAAGCATTTTCGAGCGATAACAACAGGGCATCCTGTCATTATGGGCAGAAATACTTATCTCTCCATTGGCAAAGCACTACCCAATCGCACTAACATAGTCCTCTCAGACACATCTTTGGAGGCGCCTAATGTGTCAGTCGCCAAGAACCTCGAGGAAGCTCTTGGGATTGCAGGGGACTCGCCTGGTAGCGAGGAAATATTTTTCATAGGAGGTGCGTATGTTTATACTCAAGCGCTACCTCTCGCAGACAAACTCTATCTCACTTTAATTGACGCTGAAGCGGAAGCAGATACGTATTTCCCAGACTACTCAGTGTTTACAAAAAAAATCAAAGAGGAAAGAATAGGAACAGGAGATTTGTCTTATTCATTTATTGAACTAGAGAGGTAATACTAAATCCGCTAAGACTGTAGCAGTCTTAGCGGATTAGTCTTTATCTCGAAAGTCGTGTGTTTGATCCGCAGATTCGTACCTCAAAATGAACTTGCAATGGATTGACGCTTCGTATCGCTTTCCAAATTCGTGTCATCAGAGCCTTATTGTCTTCCCAGTTTCCGAGGAAAAAAGGGTGTCCCATGACATGATTGGTACCGTGGATCAGTAGAAACAAGGATTCAGGGTCTCTCAAGTTTACTCCCCTGATCCGAGAAGCTGTGTGTAGACACCAAGCCTCAAACCCAGGTCCGACGAGGTGACTCTTTCCAATCATCAACCATAGTGCGCGAGCGACTTCATCCTGAAA
>MHVX01000006.1:0-35338 GCA_001823875.1 Candidatus Zambryskibacteria bacterium RIFCSPHIGHO2_12_FULL_43_12b | reverse complement strand
ATTGTGGCGGGGGTTGTTTTTAAAGCTAGAAGTTAGATTTCTGTCTCTACCCCCATCTGTCTTGCCGTCCCCGCAACAATTTTCATCCCTGCTTCTATATCATTGGCATTTAAATCAGGCATTTTCTTTTCAGCAATCTCTTTGAGCTGAGCTTTTGTAAGTTTGCCAATCTTCGCAGTGTTTGGTTTCCCAGAGCCTTTTTCCGCTCCAATTGCCTGAAGAATGAGGCTTGATGCTGGAGGGGTCTTAAGTATGAAAGTATAGCTTCTGTCTTCATAGACAGTGATTTCAGCCGGAATCGTCTGCCCTATCATTTCACGAGTGGCATTATTGAATTCAGTAATAAATTGGCCGATATTAAGACCAGCCTGTCCGAGTACAGGACCAACTGGAGGCGCGGGAGTCGCTTTTCCGGCAGGAAGCACTACTTTTAGTTTTTTTGTTATTTTCTTGGCCATTTGGACTAGTACATTACCTTAAATCTTTTTAACCTGCAAGAAATCCAGCTCAACAGGAGTTTCGCGGCCGAACATAGAAACTAGGACCTTCACCTTGCCACGTTCCCTGTCCACCTCCTTCACTTTCCCTTCTAAGTCCTTGAAAGGACCATCGACAATAAGGACGCTCTCATCCACATTAAGATCAAAGGCGTGTTCAGCCTTGTCTGCATTCATGCGGCTGAAAATGGAATCAATCTCCTTCTTATCAATAGGCACAGGATAAACTCCGGAGCCGACAAAGCCTGTAACACGAGGCGTGTTTCGCACTACGTACCAAGAGTCGTCTGTTACTATCATATCTACAAGCACATAGCCGGGATAGATCTTTTCTTCCTCTTCCACGCGTTTACCAGCCTTTATCTTAATCTTCTTTTCCGTAGGAACGATTACATCAAAAATTTTGCCTTCCATGCCAAGCGATTCAATGCGCTGTTTGAGATTTTTCATAACCGCATTTTCATAACCTGAATAGGTATGAATGGCATACCAGTTTCTCCCTTCTTGAATTATTTGTTTAGACATATTAATTATCAAATGAACTAATCACAGCTAAGGAGACTAACTAATAAAAATCTTCAATAGTTCGGAAAAGATGAAATCAAAGATTCCCAAATATATAGAGACTGCTACAGAAATCACAATGACAATCACAGTAAAGACCGTGGCTTGTTTTCTAGTCGGCCAGCTGACATGCTTCAATTCCCCTCTTGTTTCCTTTATGTAGTCTATGAGGCTCATGTTTAATTGTTAAGTTTAATAAGTTGTATAAATTTGATGTGTTTCTGCATATTCTGCGTTTAGTCCGCAGGCTTCCGCATCTATAAAAAAACACCTCGCGGGTGTACATACATACTATACTGCAAAAGAATAAAGTCAATCTTCCCATCAAAAAACGCCCATTTTTAGGCGTTTTTTGCTACTTCTGCGTTTTCCCGTATTTACTTTGCGTGTGTCTGCGTTTACCTTATTTCGTAAGTAATCGTCACGTTAGAAACTATCTCATTCTCTCCCACTGGAAGTGTCGGAGCCGGAACAGCTGAATCTGCTCCTCCCATACCCAGCGAAGCCTCAGTTTTAAAATACATTGGATACCCCCTGCCATTTTCAGAGAAATTCACGATTCGCACGAGCCTTACATCAAGATCTTTTGCGAGTTCCTTTGCTTTTTCTCGGGCATCTTCTATCGCCTTTTTTCGCGCATCTCTTGTAAGAGCGTCCTCATCATCAATTGTGAAGGAGATCCCACTCACATTTGATGCTCCAGCCGTTGTAACGGCATCAATCGTCTTGCCAGCGTCATCTATCTTTCTCACCTTCACAGTAATATTCTGATTTACCTCATATCCTATTATCTTCTGTCTGCCCACTGGACAAGGATAAGTGATGCAGACGATTTGTTCATTTTCATACTTTGGATAGGCATTATACCCGCTAGTTTTTATATCCTTATTCTCAATGCCAAGAGCCTTCATGGCCGCAAGCGCAAGATCCATCTTCACGGTCGCTTTATCTTGCGCTTCTTTTACCGTCTTTCCCTCTTCAATCACGCTAAACGAAAAAGTGGCAATGTCGGGCACTGCAAAAGTTTTTCCTTCACCGTTTACAGTGATGACATTTTGCGGAAGAGCATCTCCGCCAATATATCTATACTCTTTTATAGAGCTAACAATTTGTACTAAAAGAAAAAGTGACAACACTATCGTAAATGCTGGCACATATTTCCAAGCACTACCCTTGTTTACTTCATCCATGTTTTTATCTACTTAACGATTATTAATTACTTATTTCTCTACTATAAAGACTCGTAACTGTATACTATCTTACAACATCCTGATCTTTTTCATCCTCACCCTTCTCTTCAATCTGAACTCCTTTTACTTCACTCCTAATTTCCACTTCTTGAACTCTGTCTTCAAAATCCTTAACAATGTTCTCGGCTTTTGAAATATTTTCTTCCGCCTTTTTGAGTAGCTCCCTTGCATTTTCCTCTTCTCCCTTTAGAAGCAGCGCGTCTGCCTTAAACAAATTCTCTCTCGCTCGAACAAGCATAAGTCTTGCCTTGGAACGAATCTCAAACACTTTGTCATCTTGTAAATCTCTTAAACGGAGTTTAAGCTCTCCAATTTTGATTCTTAAATTCTTTAGGCTTTCTCGAGAATCCACACTGACCTCCTCTATCTCTTGAGAAACTGGTTCTTCTTGGGCTACAAACGAGCTTTCTAAGGCCTGTGTAGTCGTAAGTTCACTCTCTTCCGCTGTTGGAGCGCTTGTTTTCATAAGACCGGCCTCGGAAATACTGACCGAAGCATTCGTCTCTGCTTCATCAGCACTCACACTTTCTTCTGCTTTTCGAGCGTGTTCCTCAATTTTCTCCTCAATCTCTTGTCTTGAATCATCGCTCAAAGACCCAGCCTCCTGAAGTTTCTCAACTTCATCAAGCCTTCTCTCCGCAAGAGATATTTGCCACTCGCTCTTTGCGGTGTTACTGGTCGCAAACCACCCACGCACCTCCTCGTTAACACCAACTTTTAGTGGATAGAGAATGTCCCCAGGAAGCGTACCCTCCGCGATTGTGGAAAGTGAACCTCCAAAGAAAATAATCGCGACAAAAGCCACGGACAATGTATGTTTGCGAATAAATAGCCAAGCATTTGGAGAATACAGAGAAACTGCGGCTGGCATTGTATCCGCCGATATTTCCTTGACCAAACGCGCTTTAATAGAACCGCGTTCCTTCGCAGTCATCTCAACGCTTCGGCTCACTTTCTTTAGTTTTTCTTCAAAATTTGTCATATTTCAAAAATTTTCTTCGCTCTATCCACCGCTCTATGCAAATTCACAGAGACTGCGTTTTCTGTTTTTCCTAGAAACTTAGAGATGTCAGTTATGGATAAACCATCAACGTAACGCAGGGTGATAATGTTGCGATCTGACTCCGGAAGGACCTCCAAAGCTTTGAGGACAAGTGACACTTCCGCATCAAGCTCCATCGCGTCTTTGCTATCATCAGATCCAGTAGGGTCAAAACCTTCATCCAGAAGAGAATCCAAAGATTCACTTTTAGATTTCCTATAATAATCAATTACAAGATTACCCACGACTCTATAGAGAAACGGCTTGAGGCTTCTAACCTCTTCCCCCTTTGATATATGTTGCCAAGTCTTCATAAAAGCATTCTGGACTATATCTAAAGCAACCTCTCTATCAGACACTCTGAAAAAAGCATGCCTAAAAAGAGAGTCTGACAGTTCATCATAGGCTTTGATAAACATTTCATCTGAGATTTGTTCTTTTCTCTTCATTGTTTGACGATTGGAGGAAACTTATCTTACAACGTCTAGACATGTCTTTGCCAGCGAGCAAAGATACCTGCCGGCAGAATCCTCTCTCCACCCGACTCCTCTATTCCCAATTCTCCAGAAGTCATTACCCCTCCAAATGTTTTTTTAAACCAGTCAAGGCTATTTTCGTAAGTGATTGGCGAATATCCAGATGCATAGCCATTCATAAGTACAAAAAGAGGACTATCTGAAACAATCTCCCTGAGCAAATGAATAAGTCCTGGCAAATCCTTCTCAATCTTCCATGGTTCTCCCTTTGGACCTCGTCCAAAAGATGGAGGGTCAAGAATTATTGCGTCATATTTTACATTCCTTCTTATTTCTCTCTTCACAAAGGTTGTTGCATCATCCAATATCCAACGTACTGGCTTACCCGCAAGCTTCGATGCCTCGGCGTTGGCTTTTGCCCACGTTATAGCGCTCTTAGACCCGTCCACATGTGTAACTCTTGCTCCTGCTTTAAGACAAGCCATGGTTGCTCCTCCTGTGTACCCAAATAAATTCAAAACATTTATTTCCTTTTTTACTATAGAGCTTTCAGTCCTAATCTTCTCATCCATCCATTTCCAATTACTCTCTTGTTCTGGAAATACTCCTACATGTTTGAAGGCGGAAAGTTTGAGAATAAATGTGTTGTCGCACAGGTTTATTCTCCAATCTCCTTTGAGACTTTTCTCTGTGTGCCACTTGGTGTTAAAGGAAGCATCAATTTTCTGCCAGAGATTTTTACTGCCTTTATCCCAAAGCGCTTGAGGGTCAGGCCTGGAAATTACGTTTAAACCGAATCTTTCCAATTTTAACCCTTCCCCGCTATCTAGAAGCTCATAATCTTCACTAGGTTTAGTTATCAAAAGTTTGATTTCAGACATTAAAATAGATTATCACATAAAAGAAAGTCCCGGCGCGTATTCTCGCGCCGGGACAGTTGTTTTCGGGGGTAGGGTGTCAAGAGGTGGCTACACCTCCGTTTCCGCCGGTGGAAAGATGCTCTTCCATGAAAGTTCTCGCCAGAAAAGGACCGCGGTCCTTTTGCCTGTGGAGAGCCAGCAGAGAGGCGAGGTTGCCGTACTTCTTCCCGAGATGGTAGCGACCTGCAGCGAGATGTGCTTCCCACTGAGACTCGGCCATCGTACTCGGCTTCCTGTAACACAGATCTCCAGCGATCTGCGACAGAAGAACCATGTCCTGCTGAATGCTGTTGCCACTCATCCTTCTCAGCAACTTCTTTTCCAACCGATTGGGATCATTTCCTCCATTCGTTGAGGTTCTTCCCTTGGCCGGACTCCCGGTCGTACCGGCCACGAAACTGCCCGCAGGTTGGGTCATCTTCCATCCTCTGTAAAATGTGCCTGTGGACTATCACCCCGTTGCGATAGCACCACAAATTCCTATATTACGCCCTTTATACACTTCTGCAAGAGTTATCCCCAGCACAAAAAATGGCTCTGTTGGCATGAGTTCAGTAATAAGTTCCAAAGGATTCACTTTTTAAAATTCTTTATCCGTAATTTGTTGTCCCTAATTCTGAAAAAAGTACTCTACGCCATCCCACCAACCATCATTGTCGCTGTCGCGCTTAATAGGGTTAGTCTCGTTGCACACAAAGACTATCCAATCGTCAGGGAAAATACACCTTTCTAGATCATCAGATAATCCATCAAGGTCTGAGTCTTTTGTAAATAAACTGAGTCTGGCTTTTAGTTCCGCAGTAGTAGAAGCATTATTTTTACGTACAGTCCATATTTGAGCTGGATCTAAATGTAATAATGACATCTTCCCTGAAGAATTGACTGCAAACACAATTTGTCCTTCCGTTGCAACAAAAGATTCATCTTTCTCCTCAACTCTTACCTCCGTCTTAAGGATTGCCTGTTTAGAATCGATAAAAGCTTTGGTGAAACCTTTTTCATTCATAGCAATTCCCGCGGTATAGACAGCAAGCATCTTTTCTTCGCATTCTTTCTTCAATTCCGGCTTAGCGCATGATTCAGAAACTTGGTAGGAAAGGGATTTTACCCCCTCTATATTCTTATCCTTAGCAAAAGTGAGGTACTGTGTCCATGTTTTCCACAAATCTTCTTTAGTAAGCGCTACAGACGGGCTTGCAATACTAATTACTCCCCCTTGTTTGCCTTTATCCACCTCTGATTTCAATCCCTCTTCAGCCGGCTTTTGCGCGCTATCAATTATTGCTTGATCTTCTGTGAGCGGAGCCTGAACATACTCGCCAAACATTAAAGTTGCGAGGCCAATAATCGCAATTACCAAGATGGCTATGATAATCAGCTTATTTTTCATATTCATATTTAATCCTAATTATATTATTGAGTTACAATTTCCAGCACTTTGGAATTCAATCTGAATGTGAGAGTTTTCTCCACGCTTGGAGCTACCGCCATGGCATCGCCGGAGGCTCGATCCAGTATCTTTATTGATATTAATCCTGATTCAATAGCTATCTCTTTAATTCGGATTCTATCCCCGAGTAGAAGCGAGTTTGAGCTTCTTTGCGCGCCATTGTTTGTAAGTAGCGTAGAAACAAAATAGAAGATTCCTGTGCCGCCCGGCTCGTCTCGCAAAATAACAACTGCATCTTTCTCATTATCTCCGTCAATATCAGCAAATGCTGGCCCCTCAAGCACAGATGTGCGAATGATTGACGCAGATCCTGGAGCGGCGGGAGCTGAGGCTACACCATCTTCAAGAAGAATTTCGCGAGACTCGATTAAGTAGTTTGCGTTTTTAACATCAATTGGTTCACCTGAACCCGCCAATGAGTTGGTGGGAACGGTACTTTCTACCCTCACATCGCTCATCGTACTTGAAATCCTCAAGTACCATACAATTCCGGCAACTGCTACCAATAATATAACAACTCCTATGATGATCTGCTTCTTGTTCATGTTTAACTATTATTTATATGCGAGCATTATATCAATTATGATATATAGGACAAAGCGCCGAACGAAACTCGTTCGGCGCTTATTTCTACCCAATCCTACTTTTCAAGCGTATCTGAAGTCTCCGAAGGATTACCCTCTTTGAGGGTGTAAGCTTACGAAAGAGTATATCGTAGCACTCATCGCAATCTCGCAGATGTGCTAAATACTCAAACGGCGCATTGAGCATTTGCTTTTCAACGACTTTTAACTTCTTCTCTGAGAGACACCCTGGCGCTGTGAACCTATCATCCCTATCAATCGGCCACAAGAAGGCCCAGACGAAGAC
Source organism: Candidatus Zambryskibacteria bacterium RIFCSPHIGHO2_12_FULL_43_12b (assembly GCA_001823875.1). Taxonomy (GTDB): domain Bacteria; phylum Patescibacteriota; class Minisyncoccia; order Phycocordibacterales; family Zambryskibacteraceae; genus 12-FULL-43-12b. The sequence goes on along the minus strand of MHVX01000006.1, from coordinate 28,269 downwards.
AAAAAACTCTCCAGGTCTCACTTTGCCTCCACAGTTGAAGACACTTCTGAATCCAGTCTACTCCAGCTTTATTATATTTCAATACTACTTTCCTTCCACCCACCTGAATTGACTCTCTTGAAGAGTCGCTCCAGAGATCTCTATCCTAAATTTAATTCTGCCAATAATCTGTCCACTTAGAGTCTCTACATCCACCCTCCATAATGCCGGAAACAAACTACTTTTCCATGAATAGCCTCTGTATCCACCATCTCGTCCCCCGACAATTGGAAAGATAATGCGACTCGCGCTTACCCACTTGTCATTTTGTTTATCAAAATACTGCCAATTATGGACAATATTTGTATTGAGGTTCGTTGGAGCAAAGACTGAGCTGTAAGCATAGAGACTTGCTCCCGGACTAAGATGAATTACATCATAGCGACTGAAAAACTTATTCCAATTTCCCCTCTCTTCTTTTACCCAGTACTCTCCATCTCTTTTTACTAGAGAGTGATAGATTCCTCCGTCTTTAAGAGCGAGAGGTATGGGTGGTAAAATGTTTGCAAAATAAAATATGTTTATTAGAAAAAATGCTCCTCCAACCGCGCAACCAATTATTCTCTTATTTTTCTTTATCACATCAGGCACAATCTGAAGAAGGAAACGAAGGAATAGGGCGATAATGACTAGACTTGAGAGCCCGCTAAGTAAAAAGGTCCAAACTCCCATCTTCCCTGTCAGTACAGGTATATAGAATATGGAGAAGGAGAAGAGCGCAATGTATAAAACTCCAACCTGGAATCCAATACGCAAATAGTAATGCTTGAACCGCTCACCACCCACCATAATCACCAAGAGGAGGACTAGGAATGGCCAGCTCGTAAAAAAAGAGGCGCTACGAGAGTAGAAGACAAAGAATCCGCTGAAGAGTCCTCCAAAGGCAAACTGTACAATATGAGGCAGTAAAAATCTGGTCTTTTCAATGAGTTTTTCGTGGAGTTTGCCCGTGTCATAGAGATTGATAAGAGTTATTCCGATTGCAGAAATCGCCAAATAGGTAAATAAGACAATGTTTTCAAAAGGAAGATCAATGCGTTTGAGTGTCAGATTATCAATAGCAAAACCTAACAGGAGTGACCCTGTAGAAATATACGCTTCATATTTTTCAAACCATGCTTTTATTTTTCCAAACTTTGATTGCATCAAAAGACTACAATGCTAACTACAGATTTATTCTGTAATCCCAGCCACCACTTCCGATAAAACTCATATCAACTGAGGCAATTCTTCTGGTTGCTTGTGCCATACGAAGCTGGACAGGTGCGTTAGGGCTCATATTTCTGCGATCTGGAAAACCGATATGAACATCTTCGTCCTTCTCGTTTTTCACAACAACTGTGGGAGTGCCTCCTAAATACTCCTCTCTCATAATTTTCAAACCAAGCACATCAGCCAGAGCCCGCAGATCATTCATCTCTTCTCTTCTCTTCTTTCTTGATAATGCAAATGATTTGCGAGCTCATCATCAGTTATTTTTTTAGACTTTTCAGGAAATCCCTCCATGGCTCTAAATTATAACCTTTTTGCCGGATTGATCTATAAGAATCTTTATTTGGGTTATAATACACAGGTAAGAGATTTGGTCATTCACCGTCTCCACTTGCGGCGTAAGCCGATAATATTACTAATATTAAACTTATGAAACATAAAATAGCTGTTGGATTTTTAGCCGTTTTGTTTGTCTTTGCAAGCTCTGTGCCGAGCGTATCTGCGCAGACAACAACTACCTCTTCTGTTCAAGCGCTTCTTGAACAAATTAAGACTCTGCAGGCACAGCTCGCCGAACTGATGACTTTGCAGCAGAAAGTTACAGAAAGTTTGCAACTAATTAGAAACCTCCGCCAAGGAATGAGCGGGGACGATGTTTCTGCACTGCAGGCAATCCTCGCGGCTGACCCAAGTATTTACCCTGAGGGCATTATCTCTGGATACTATGGAGCTCTGACAGCAAAGGCAGTGAGAAAGTTCCAGGAGAGAAACGGCATTGAGGGATTGGGTTTTGTTGGGCCAAAAACACTTGAGAAACTCAACAAAGAACTTAGTAAGAACCGCCTTTCGCGCGAAGATGATAGTGAAGAAGATGAAGATGGGGATGGCTGGAGAGGCAGACATCTGTGCGCTATGGTCCCTCCGGGACACCTAATTGCGCCGGGATGGCTCAAGAAACAGAATGGCGAGAAACCAATTATTCCTCTCTGTCAGGAACTTCCTAAGGGCATAGAGAAAAAGTGGGATGATGACGACGATGATAATAATGGGACTACAACCCCTCCTGTAGTCGACACTACCGCGCCTGTATTAACTGATATCCGCTCAAATGATGTTGCCTCAACAACTGCAAATATCAAGTGGACCACAAATGAGAATGCAAATGGTAAAGTCTGGTATGGCACAACTAGCCCTATTGCATTTGCATCGACAACTTCTACTGTAAGTAACAGTTCCTTTGTCAAAAATCATACACTTGGTCTTACCGGACTTGCCGCATCATCTACTTACTACTACATAGTAGTATCAGCTGATGCAAGCGGAAATACCGCGACATCAAGCCAAAATTCACTCTTAACCTTGCCGTAATAATCCGGTAATACAGTTAAAACAAAAACAGCCATGCGGCTGTTTTTGTTTTACGCCGATTTTGTAATCATTATGAGAACAACACGGCTTTACGAGTAAGAATATAAGCTAATAATAATCAAATGACAACAGTTATAAACAATCCAAGTGAAATCAAAGAAAGACAAAGTAGTGCAATGAGTGGTGGCGCGGGAGTTGTGATTGGCGCAATTTTAGTGATTCTTGTGTTAGTGGCAGTAGTATTGCTTACACTACCCTACATCCGCAAGCAAATGGATTCCATAACCAATACTAAACCAACTATTAATGTAGTTCTCCCAGAAATCCCTACTACTTTCCCTACTCCTCAAGAAAATACAACTCCGTAATATAGACACATATAAATTTTAAATCATAATCGTAGAATGAAAACTTTTTTACAAATAAAAACCCCCAGTTTTTAACTGGGGGGTTGAGTTCTCAATCCTCGCGATTCCGTCACGACAGCAGATAACCGATCTGACCATCGTCTAGGGATTGTAGTATGCTTACCAGCACACTCAATCTCGCTCTCGCAGGAATGGCATTGCTGTTCAGTCGGAGACCAAAGAGCTGGGAGCCACGGCCCATTTTCGCAAAGAAAATTAATATAATTTTTACTACTAGGAGAGATTCGCTCTCCATCCTACTTTCTAGCACAGCCATCACCTGCTGTCAAGAAACAGACTTGTGGGGCTTCGGCCAGGCGGCAGTCCTCAACTGCCGCCTGGAACATTGGTTAGTTTAGAGATCCATCTCCGAGCAACTGCATGCTGGTGCTGATGGTTGCCAAGACAGGCCTTGGCCGGCGCTGCGCCAATGGAAGAAAACCTTCCATAAGCGCCTTCTCCGCATAGGCAATGCCGGACTCAAGTTCTGTCTGATTCCAGACCAGACGAGAGAACCTCACCTGACCTCTCTCGCCCGGCTGAGTCCAACCAGCTTCCCTGCTGAGGTGCTTGTAAAGCGGCCTCGCAAAGATCTGGCGGCCGAAGAGATTCCTCGGCTCTACCCGGATCCTCCATCCAATCGCGAGCTTCCTCACCCCGACGCGTCCTCTGCGTGAAACAAGGTGAACGAAGTACATTCCTGTTCCCTCTGTGCCAGCCATGTAGTACTGATCCGGCCAGGCGAAGAGACTGTTCATGAGGGACCTCCAGAACTTCTTCATGAGTTCCTTCCTCCGTTTGGGTTTGGGTACGTACGATTGAGCAGTACAAGAACTTCCTGAGAAACTCGACCCATTCCGAGCAGCGCTTTGATGCGTTGCGCAGGTTCAAGGACCATACGCTTGATATCAAGCTGACGATCAAGTTTCGTACGATCCGTCAAACTGCTTACCATGGGATGCTTGTCAAAAGCCAGTCCGTTATTGTGACGAAGGTCAAAGACCCTATCAACAAATAACGTCTGATTGATGTCTCCAGCGAGATACATCCTCACGGTCTGTGCTATAACCGCCCACGGTCTTCCTCCGAACCCTGTCGCATGAAACTTCTCGAAAGTGCGTTCAGCGATCTCACAGAATTCAGCGAGGATATCGTTCCCGCCAAACTCAAGCAATCTCTTTACGGTTGTAACCTGAGCCTGGGTTCTGTCGGATGTATGAAAGACACCCCACTTTCCGAGACTTTCGCGGTCAACCGCACTGAGATGATGCCAACCATGTCGGAGTTCACCGGCAACGGCGGCGAGTAGATACGTAGCGAAGATCTGAGCGTAGTGATTGAGCGCCATGTCATAGCACGCTTCAACCTCCTTCCTCAGCTCATCGTTCAATTGCTCCTGACGAATGGTCTCAAGGACATACATATCGTTGAGGATAGTGTTTACCGAGAAGTTGGAGTTGAATAAATCAAGGTCAACCAACTTCTCGTGTTTCCTCTTCCATCCAAGCAAGATTCCCGCTTCGTCCGAAGATTCGGACTCGATCAGGTCAAGCTTGTCTGCGACAACCATGCCCATAGAGCCATCTACCGAGAGCGTATCTCCTTCTCGCACGATCTTGTTCCCAACTTGAAGCGAGCCATCACCTATCACCACTCCAGTCCCCACAACTGCCGGTATACCCAGAGCTCTCGCCACAACTGCCGCGTGGCAGGTTGTACCGCCACGACTTGTAACAATTGCGCTTGAAGCAAGCATTCCGGCGAAATCATCGGGACTTGTTTCAGGCAGGACAAGGATGACTCTCTCACCTTGGCGAGAAAGTATTTGCGCTGATTCGGAAGTGAAACAAACTCTTCCACAAGCAGCGCCAGGAGAAGCGGCAAGGCCGTTAATCCGATCCTTGGTCTGTTGAAGGTCGTGTAGTGGAGAGAACTTCTTCAGTGGATTCGCGATTTTCTCCAGTTCATCTTTCGAAAAACGGGAAACCGCATCCTTCTCAGTGATAAGCCCTTCTCTGACCATGTCAACCGCTATCCTCACCGCAGCTTGCACGGTCCGCTTTGCAACTCTGTGCTGGAGGATATAAAGTTTGCCGTTTTCAACGGTAAACTCCACATCCACCGCATCACGTTCGAGCTGCTCAATACTTTTGACGAAATGAGATAGAGTCGCGAATAGCTCCTCATCTTTTTCGCCAAGCGCCGAAATATCTTCTGGAGTCTGTGAACCAGCGACAAGACTTTCGCCTTGCTCGTTGAACGCAAATTCTCCATAGATCTTTCGAGCACCAGTAGCAACATCGCGAGAAAACACGACGCCACTGCCTGAATTATCTCCGCGGTTGCCGAAGACCATGGCCTGCACTACTACAGCTGTCCCCATTTGACTGGAGATGTCGTAAAGCGACCTATAGTCACGCGCTCTCGGCGAGTCCCACGATTTGCATACTGCGACAATCGCTTGCCGAAGTTGCTCGCGTGGATCATCCGTCAATGCATCTTTGAGAATTTCACGGAGTGCTATCCAAGCTTCTTGCGAAGTAGATGCCTTCTCCATTTGATTCTCGAGAGCACTGCGTCCAAATCCGAGCACGGTTGTGCCGAAACCCATCAGGAATCGGCGGTATGTGTCATGTCCAAACTCAGCATCACCGGTATAAGCGATGAAATGTTCCAACACTTCGAGATTCATCCCGACGTTGAGAACAGTGTCCATCATGCCCGGCATTGATACCGGAGCCCCAGACCGAACCGAGACTAGAAGCGGCTGTTTGCCGCCAAACTTGAGTCTCGTTTCCTTTTCAAGGTCTGTTACAGCCCGATTCAATTGCCACTCGAGCCGCTCCGGCAGTGTGCCCTCTTGTTGGAAAGCACGACTTACCGAAGTTGAAACGATGAAGCCGGGCGGAACTGGGAACTGAGCTTTTCTCATCTTCACCAAATTCGCACCCTTCCCTCCAAAAGTCTGGAGAGCCGTTGGATCGCCTTCTCGGAAGAAGAAGACGACCTGTCGATTGCGACGCGCCACTTCTCACCTCCGTGAAAGGTTGTAAATACCCAATTAACCAATATTTGTAAGAGCGCAAGGCTCCTAGTAGTCTCAAAGAACACTGTAACAAGTATAGCGTATTCTAATATGAAAGTCAAGCCTAAATATCTCTTTGAGATGTCTCAACAGAGCCATATTCCATGGGTCCTTATCGGGATTTGGGGTCAAGTTTCTAATTCGCTTCGCTCATAAGAACTTCCTCCCCGGACTCGCGCCGCTAAAGTCGGCGCTCCGTCTTTCAAACCCCAATAAGTACTCCAAAAATATATTCACAAAATGCTTCGCATTTCCTTCATTATTTTTGGGTCCTTATCGGGATTTGAACCCGAACTGGAAGTTCCACAAACTTCAGTGCTAACCATTACACCATAAGGACCATATAACCTCACTGTTATACCATAATACAGCCAAAAAACTATGTATTTAAAGCTCACTGCTAACAGCTAGAAGCATTAATACGGAATCTTGCACTCCTCAAAGCAATGGGCTCCTCGATTGAGCCTATAGACCCTTTCCCGTCCCCTATCCTCGCTTTCTACGGCATCAACCGAACGCAAAATATTTAGATGATGTGTAACAGTAGGCTGACGGAGTTTAAGATGGTCTGTAAGCTCGCTTACCGTCATTCCTCCTTTTTTCTTACCAAGAGCGCATACAAGACTATATCTGCTTTTCGTGCCCACCACCTTAAAACAATCTGGGCAAAGCTCCTCTTCGGTAGCGACTAATGCCTTCACCCAAGATGGTCTCTTGTAGGTTCTATCTGGACTTGTATTTTCTTTTGTATTCTTCTCTCTTATCCCCATGATTTTCTTTCCCATAGATGACTATCTATCCGTATAATGTATAGATTCTTATCAATATATCACACACCCCATGCCTTCCACAAAAAGACTGAATATAAATAATATCATCAAGAGAGATGGCTCTATAGTTCCATTTAATATGGAGAAAATTTCAATCGCGGTAGAAAAGGCGATGAAAGCCGCTGGGGAATACGAGGAGAGGGCTCCGACAAAAGTTGCACAGGCTGTTACAGACAAACTAACTGCGCAAAAAAAGGAAAACAAACTCTTCACTCCTTCAGTTGAAGGAGTTCAAGATCTGGTGGAAGCGGAATTAATGCTTCAAAAGTACCCTGCGACAGCAAAAGCATACATTCTCTACCGACAAAATCATGCGAAAATGCGCAAAGAGAGTCAGAAAGTCTCAAGCGAACTTATTGCACTAGAAATAGAAAGCAAAAAATACTTCCGCAATCAACTTTCCGAATTTGTTTTTTACAGCACTTACTCAAGATGGCTTGAAGAAAAAAGAAGACGCGAAACTTGGATGGAAAGCATTGACCGCTACATTTCATTTATGAAAGAAAATCTTGGCAAGAAGCTCACTCTTGCGGAGTACTCAGAAATTCGCGAATACATGCTTGAAATGAAAGCGATGGGATCGATGCGCTTGCTTTGGAGCGCGGGCGCTCCGGCAAGAGCAAGCAATGTCTGCGTGTATAATTGCTCCTTTATTGCTCCAGCAAGCTGGCAAGATTTCGCAGAAATAATGTATATATCAATGTGCGGAACTGGAGTGGGATTTTCTGTTGAAAGACAAACCGTTGAGTGCCTCCCGATAATAAAAAGGCAAACAGGTAAAAAGAAACCAGTGTATTTGATTGGTGACAGTAAAGAAGGGTGGGGTGATGCTCTCGCTTTAGGCATGAACACTTGGGCTGAAGGTTCGGATATAGAATTTGACTACAGCGCCGTTAGACCGCGCGGAGCACGCCTCAAGACAATGGGAGGAAGAGCTTCTGGGCCAGACCCATTGCGCAATCTACTTGATTTCACACGAGAGAGAATGCTTTTGAGACAAGGTAGGCACCTCACCACGCTTGATGTACATGACATAGTCTGCAAAATTGGAGAAATTGTGGTGGCCGGTGGAGTTCGCAGAAGTGCCCTGATTTCCATATCTGATCTTGATGATATGGAAATGAGAGAAGCAAAAAATGGACAGTTCTATTTCTCAAACCCACAACGCTCTATGGCCAATAATTCCGCAGTCTATAACGAGAAGCCTACTATGGAGCAATTCCTTGATGAATGGATAAATCTCGCAAAAAGTGGATCGGGGGAACGCGGAATATTCAACCGAGGCAGCCTCAAGAGACAGCTTCCCGCCCGTAGGTGGAAAATTTTTGAGGAAGGATTCTGGACCAGTGGTACAAATCCATGCGGTGAAATAATTCTTAAATCAAAGCAATTCTGTAACCTAAGCGAAGTCGTAGTGCGTCCGGAAGATACTGAGGAAACTCTAATGGAAAAAATTCGAATCGCAACAATTCTAGGTACATATCAGGCATCTCTAACAAAATTTCCATATCTTTCTCCAGAGTGGAGAAGGAACTGTGAAGATGAAGCGCTTCTTGGAGTATCAATGACAGGCCAGTGGGACAATAAGATAGTGCGAGACAAGCAGACTCAAAGAAGACTCAAGGAAGTCGCGATAGACACAAACAGAAAATACGCAAAACGATTCGGTATCAACCCTTCCACCTGTATTACATGCGTGAAACCATCCGGGAACGGCTCCCAGCTTTTTGACTCTGCCTCTGGAATGCACCCACGCCATTCTCCCTACTACATCCGTCGAGTAAGAATTGAAGGACACAATCCTCTTAAAAGATTACTTGAAGATGAGGGTGTGCCATGCGTGCCTGAAGTTGGGCAAACCAAAGAGAGCGCCACTACGTGGGTCCTAGAGTTCCCAGTTAAGGCTCCTAAAGATGCCATCGTGAAAGACGATCTAACGGCTCACGATCAGCTTGAGTATTGGAAGGTTCTAAAAGAAAATTATTGTGAGCACAATCCTTCGGTCACTATCTCGGTTGAGCCCCACGAATGGCTCTCTGTCGGAAATTGGGTATATCAAAATTGGGATATAGTCGGCGGACTCTCATTTTTGCCTAAAAGTGATCATGTATATCGCTTAGCTCCATATGAAAAGATCACTGAAGAAAGATATTTGGAGCTAATGTCACGATTTCCAAAAATTGATTTCTCCAAACTGGTCCTGTATGAGGAAGATGACAAGACCACCGGATCAAAAGAGTACGCTTGCGTAGGGGGCCTCTGTGAAATTGACGTTTCAACCCCCGCAGAAAGCAAAACATAAAAACAAAATGCTTTACACTCGCAAAGGAGATGATGGAACTTCCAGTCTTTATAAGAGTAAGGACAGGATAACTAAAAACCACCCAGTCTTTGAGGCGCTGGGAGGTCTTGATGAGCTCAATTCCCTTCTTGGAGTATGTTTTGCAAAATATCAATGCGAAAAACCTGTCTTATTTAATGTGTGCAAAATCATACGCACAATTCAGCATAATCTATTCATTATTCAAGCTGGTTTGGCTGGCGCAGAAAAATCAATCCCAAAATCACGAATTGAAGAAATGGAATATATTATTGGAGAAATTGAAAGTTACATTGAAAAACCAAATTCTTTCGTAATCGCTGGAGCCACAGAGCTCTCTGCGCTCTTTGACTACGCGAGAGCGCTGTCGCGAAGGACCGAGCGTTCTGTGATTTCAGCAAATTCAAGACTTGATAAACAACTCTCTCCCGAAACTCTCTCCTATCTCAACAGGCTATCATCTTTGCTTTACGCTTTAGCGAGATACGAAGCGTTTCTTTCTCACAAAAAAGAAGAAGTTCCGGTGTATTGATTTTTTCACTAGATTGGTGCGCGGGAGAGGACTTGAATCTTACAGATTCGGTACACCCTTCGCGTTTTGTCTACGACAAAACATGCTCTGGGTCTTCAAGACTTTGTGCGCGAAGCAAGCAGTTGCTTCGCTAAATCTGTGCGCGGGAGAGGACTTGAACCTCCACGCCTTGCGGCATAAGAACCTCAATCTTACGTGTATACCAGTTTCACCACCCGCGCATTATTTTTTCAAAGACAGCCCCACTATAGCTAATGCTTTGACAACTTTCAACTTCTTTCTCTTCAAGAACAGACCTTTTTTGTTTGAGTACAATTTATTGAGCAACTTCAGCGAGTCTTTTTTTGCATACTTTAGTTGTAATGTCGCTCCCTTTTTATCATTTGTAATATGTCCTCTTATTCTTAATATTTCATATAGCTTTTCCTGTAACCAGAGGATATGCTTTTTGCTCGCTGAAATAAATTCGGTATAAAACATAAAACTCGATTTCCAACGTGGGTCCCAATAAGAGTAGAATGTGCCATCCCCATCAAAACATCCTCTTAAAAAATCAAATAAGTAACTATTTGGGATGTCCACTGAGCCAATTGTTTTTGATTTCGCTGAGGTAAGACCTATTCCTTCTAAAAACCGATAAAATACTACGTCGCCAAATTGAAGCCTATGAACTCTTTTACCTTTATGTCCAGATGTTGTCTGGCCGGTTTTTATGTCTCTCAGACCAAACGCCCCTCTAAAATTTTCAATTTGTTCCATATCCTTAGATACGAAGGTAATATGCCTTCCATCCGACGATAGGCATCCATCAGTGACTAGCAGTCCTATTCCATAGGCAAAGTTCGCAGACCATATTATTTTGATTTTATTTTTTGGTCTTACTCCTCGCTTGTGCATCTATTTATTATACTCTGTATGTATTTCTGCTCAAGGTGATAGCGTCTACCATTTAGATAATAATAAAAAAGACTTTTAGTCCCTTTCATTACTCATTTTTACGCCTCTACTTTTTGCTTTTCAGTCGGAGTCTCTTTTACAGACTCTGCTGGAATTTCTGCCACATCCTCATCTGCTTCAACAAATTGAACGTTCCTCATCTGGCGTCGGATTTCTTTGTTTGCTTTGTCTCTAATGTGATACAGCTTTGCTCTGCGAACTTTGGCGCGTTTAGTAATCGTAATCTTATCTATCATTGGAGAGTAAAGAGGAAAGATTCTTTCCACACCCACGCCACTTGCTGTCTTACGCACAGTGAAGGTGGAGCCAGCTTCTTTGCCATGCTTCACGGCCAATACAAGCCCTTCAAACATCTGAAGTCTAGTTTTGCCTTTTTCCTGAATTTTTTGAGCCACCTTCACAGTATCGCCGGCATGAATATCAATTTTCTGCCTTTCTGCAATATTTACAGGTGAAATCTTATAAGTCGTTTTCATATTAAGAATGCCCAATTTAGCACACCTCGCTCAATGAGGCAAATACCCAATTCTCTTGATTGCATTCTCAAAATCAGGTGGGTAAGGAGCTTCTACCTCTATGTGTTTGCCGTCCAGATTCAGGAGCTTCAGCTTACGAGCATGCAGAGCCAGCCTTTCAAATCCAAGCTTTGATTTTTGCTTGGGAGCGTAGAGCTTATCGCAGACGAGAGGATGATTGATTGCCTTAAAATGCACTCTAATCTGGTGCGTGCGACCTGTTTTAGGTTTTACTTGTACAAAAGTAAAATCATCTCCACGAAATAGCACTTCATAGTCTGTGATCGCTTCACGGAGCTCTCCTCTACCTCCCCTTTGCGCTGACCAAAGCCTGAAATCTCTTCTACTTCTAGCAATTGGCCTGTCAATCGTACCTTCGTCCTTCTTCATTATTCCATACACAAATGTGTGATATATCTTTTCAGTTTCACGGTCTTGAAACTGTTTTTTCAAGTGAAGGAACGCCTTTTGATTCTTGGCGAGGGCCAACACGCCGGACGTTTCTTTATCTAAACGATGGACAATTCCTGATCTTAGGATGGGAAGGGTGGATTGATTCTCTGGTATATTTTGTTCCCCAACGCTTTCGGATTCTGGATAATGAGCGAGCATCCACTGCGCCACGCTCTCCTCCTCCCTCTTGCCATCTCCATGCACAATAAGCCCCGCGGGTTTATTGATTAGAACCATGTTTTCATCCTCATATAGAATTTTTACTTGGCTTGAGATTGACATGAGTCCAATATAGCAGACTCCAGGCTTCTGGCATAAAATATGATTTTGATGTAATTTGTAGTTCACGCATGGTAAATGCGAAGAAAAATATGCGCGATTAGCTCAGTTGGTAGAGCAACCCGTTTACACCGGGAAGGTCATAGGTTCGAGTCCTGTATCGCGCACAGAATAGATGGGCACGTGGCGGAACTGGTATACGCGTACGCTTCAGAAGCGTATGGGGCAACCCTTGAGAGTTCGAGTCTCTCCGCGCCCACATGAAAACAAGATGCAAGTGGCCAAACACTGATCTACTAATGATTTCTTACCACGACAAAGAGTGGGGTGTTCCTATTTTTAATGACAGGAAAATATTTGAATTTCTCGTACTTGAGAGCGCGCAGGCAGGGCTATCTTGGTGCACCATCCTCTATCGTCGAGAAGGTTATAAAAAAGCTTTTGCGAATTTTGATTATAGAAAAGTGGCAAAGTTTACAAAAAGAGATGTTATGCGACTGCTTAAAGATGCGAGGATTATAAGAAACCGATTGAAAATTGAGGCAACGGTAAACAATGCTCAGAAATTTCTTGAGGTACAGAAAGAATTCGGAAGTTTTGCTAAATATATGTGGAGTTTTGTCGGCAGTCAACAAATTGATGGGAAAAGAAAAACCCTGAAAGATTTGCCTGCTATCACCCCAGAAGCTGAAATTTTTGCAAAAGATTTAAAATTACGAGGCTTTAAATTTCTCGGTCCAACAATTGTTTACGCTCACATGCAGGCCGTCGGGATGGTGAACGACCACACACAAGATTGCTTCAGATACAAGGAAATCAAAAGAAAAGGGCTGTAATTATTGTCTGTTTTGTGTAATATTGTCTCGACGCCCCCGTAGTTCAATGGATAGAACAGAGCTCTTCTAAGGCTTTGATGTAGGTTCGATTCCTGCCGGGGGCACAAATGCGAAGCTAATTTATGCACACGAGCAAGCAAACTGCTTTGCTTGCGCGCAGGAATCGAACGGCGGAGCTTAAAATTTCTAACAAGAAATTTTATGAGCCGGTGCCCAGGCCAAATTTTTTGACGAAAAAATTTGAGCCGAGGGAGATACTCCTGCCGGGGGCACAAGCGTAAAGAGAAAGTGAACTGCTTCACTTTTTTAGCATGTGCCGGCCACAACAATGTCGGTTACGACTGTGAGGCGGGGTCGCGAGTACTTAGTAGAATTTGAGTCCAACGAAGAATTATACTTAGTAACTTGTGACCACAATACCAGCAACTAGTTTCTAGTAGCAGGTAACTAGAGTGATGGATCTATTCTCTTTGGTGGATTTGCTCTGAGTGTATCCAGGTATATTTTCCTCTCTTGGAAATGAGTCATCACGCTTTCTAGCGCTTCCTCGTCAACGTCTGTTTTTACACTATTGGTCTCTGATGCAACTGTAAAAATCTCTCCTTTGCTAACCTTTATAAATACGTAGAAACTCATTGTCACCGCACCCAAAGCCAGAATCACAAACCCAAGAAGAATTGAGCGCCAGTCATTATTGGCCTTCTCGCCGATTGTTCTAAACTCACGATGAGTTCTGTGAGGCATTTGAAACTTAATACTTTTTAGTGAAGAAAATTTCATGTTATTTTAGCTTCCTAACAGTGAGTTCAATCTCACCTTTCCATTTTTCCTCGGCAGCGGGCTTCCTAGATGACACAGACGCTCCTGTGAAAGCAAGCTTGTCAGAAGCCCCCGTAAGAGAAAGAGTGGCGTTTTTTATCTCCGCGCTGAGAGGAAGATTTTCAAGCAAAGAGATGAAATAGTAAGTATTTGACCATGATCCAGTGGTAATGACGCGCAGACGCAGAGTTTCTTTAAAATCATTTTTATTTTTTGAATCTGCTTCCACAGTGACCGAGGCTACAGAAATAGACACGCCCGCTTCCCTGCCTAAACTTTCCAGTCCTTCAATGAAACCGACGACTCCGTCTGGGGCAAGGAAGTGGGAGTCTATATTTTCAATTGAATCTTTGTTGTTTGATAGCGATACCTTCGTCGCCCTTAACGATTCGTCTTTTTGTAAATCAATTTTGGCCTCGTTGGACAAAATGGAGACTTTTTCGTTTTCCCCTTTGATCGTCCAGAAAAGAAGCCCATAAATACAATATACGAGGATGACGAGAAAAATGGATGCTATGAGAATCTTACTTGTGTTTGAAATGTTTTTCATATCAAAAAGCCCCCCGAATATCTATAGTAAAGGGAGCGTTCCTGTCTTGCGCAAAGTTAGAAACAGGCAAATTGACCTCCAGAAACTTCTCCTCTTCCTTCAAGACAGTCAGAAAAGCGGAAAGGGATTCTCTATCACGGGCAATACCAGAAACAGTAATTACTCCGTGATTTTTGCCATCTCCGCGATTATATTTGAAGCCGTTCAACCTAATTGAACCCCCTCTTTTCTCCACAATGCTTGAGACAAGGGTTCCCAAATAGACATATTTTTCTGGAGGCTTTAATGCGGAGATCTTTTGATTTGTAAGATTAAGGGCTGAAGCCAGGGCCTCTGCTTCTTTGAATATAGCAGACGATTTCACTGATGAAATCTGCTCCTCCACCTCTACCACCTTAACCGATGAGAGCAGGTATGAAGGAAAGAGTGATATTGAGGCTATCGCGCCAAGGGCAAAAAGAAACAAGGCAAGTACAACATATCTCCTTAAGATATATTCTCTCATAATATTCTTTTTCTCTATCTCTGGAAGAAGATTGAACATGTCTATATTTTACTACGACGTGGCATAGCGAGTCCTATCGCTACCGCATAAGAGAGTGACTCTTCTCGGGAAATGCTTGGCACATAATCATCAAGAGAGAAAACGTTTTGCCAAACATTGCCTTTCTCTATTGAAACCTCAAATGACTTACCCAGAAAATCTGCGACCTCAGCTCTCCCACCGTCTTCGCCAACTAAGATTATCTTCTCTATTGGCTTTATCCTTTTTTCCATTCTTTCCGCCAAGTTTTGCCAATAAAGGAAAATTTTTTTCATTTCAACCAAAATCTCGTTTAGGCACTCTGCGGAAAGAGGAGTCTTCTGATCACTACCATATTGTGCAAGCGGAATTGTAGATGTGAAAGCAATCGCTCTGCCATCGGCAATATAAAGTCCAGCTCTGCCTCTAGAGAGATTCAATATCACATTTACACCAGCGTCATTTCTTGGAATAACCGACTTCACAATGGCTTGAGATTCAATTTCAAAATGTAGCGGTTCAAACTCCGCGGTGCGAAGCACCTCCAGATACTCAGCCACCACTTCTTGTGACACAACCGACACGTTAACTTTAGCCGGTTCATCGGGAGATCTGTCTGGATTCACGACAACAAAGTCAAATACCGCCTCCGAAACCGAGAGCGGGACATTTTCTTCAATACTAAATTCAATAGAAGTGCTTGCATTCTCCATCTGCTCCTGATTCAAAGTAGTATTGAATAGATAAGCTTTTTCCTCCGGCAAGCTGGCTCTTACATAACGCAAGTTATGTTTTTCACGAAACTTTTTCAACTCTAAAATCAATTTTTCTTTGTCTTTTATATCACCGGCCGAGATAAGAGACTCGGAAAAAGGCGCTGAATCGGCTCTTTCCAAAATGTAACCCTTTTTAGTGTGCGAAAATTCAACAAGTCTTAAGCCGGTTTCAGATATCGCAAGCCCGGGTGACGGCATTTCTAGAAACTTGGGAGTTGGGAAAAAATCAAAAAAAGTTCGCCAGCCCTCTTTTTCTTTCTTTTTTTTAAACAGAACAGGCATTTGCTAAATTATAGCAGATTTTACAGAAACTTTGATTCAAAGACATTTACTTAACCAGAGTACCTTCTGGGATTGAATCACTTACCTCAAAAAGCGAGATGATCTCTTCCGCACTTGCAGCTACTATCATTGCTTGACTGGTAAGCCCCATAATTTCTCTTGGTTCAAGATTTGTAACAAATGCGCATTTCTTTCCTGCAAGGACTTTCGCATCAGGAAAATATTTTGCAATACCAGAAATTACTTGCCTTGGAGTATCCTCGGCAAAATCGACTGAAAGCTTCAATAGTTTCAGAGAACCTTCTACTGGTGAAGCGGAGAGGATCTTGCCAACTTTTATTTCAACTTTCTTAAAATCATCAATCGAAATCATTTGTTACTTGTTGCCCTTTTTGTCCAAATAGCTTTTAAGTATGAGTGCCGCAGCGGAAGCATCAAGCATTCCGTGTTTACCTTGCAGACGCTCTGCTTCAGCGCTGGTGAGAAATTCTGGCTCCCAGTGTGTAGGCAGGTTTATTGATTTTTTAAGTACTTTCAAAAAATCTTTGGCATCTTTCATGATTGGATTATCTTTGCCCTTGAAATCCTGCGATTCTCCTATAACAATGCTTTGAATCTTTTCCGAAGAGCATGCTTGCTTTATACGAGCAATGAGTCTCTTGTCATTTGAGAGGACGTCTAGAGGAAAAGCCATCTTCCCCTCTGAATCAGAGACAGCAAGGCCAACACGCTTAATACCGTAGTCAATGCCGAGATATTTCATGCCAACAGTATATCACAGAAAATTTAATTTGTCAGCTATGACTTTTTGATATAAGATGTGGGATTATGACAAACATAACAATACAAACCCAAGCATTCGCAGAATACTTATCAAGTCATCTTTGGCTCCTTGCGCTTATAATAATTTGGAGTGTCATATGGAAAGGACTTGCTTTGTGGAGATCAGCGCGCTTATCGCAAAAGGGCTGGTTTTTGGTTGTCTTGCTTGTTAATACAGTCGGGATACTTGAAATAATCTATCTTTTCTTTATTTCAAGAAAACAAGCAGAGTCAGAAATTACACAGTAATACGGAGGAGTGGCAGAGTGGTCGATTGCACCAGTCTTGAAAACTGGAGGGCTCGTAAGGGTCCCGTGAGTTCGAATCTCACCTCCTCCGCCAAAGTACGGAATTCTTTCTAGTATAATAAGCGTGTGAAAAGTCATTTGCTTAAAGACACTCTGATCCTTTTAATCTGTGTCATCATCACCCTTTCCCTCGTCAAAAGCGGAATGCTTGATTCTTTTCTCGCCAACGCTCATTCCTGGGGACTTGTCGGCGCTTTCATGGCCGGGATATTTTTTACCTCTGTATTCACGCTCACAGCTTCTACAATACTCTTTGTTGAACTATTGAAGGCTAACCCCTTGCCAGAAATCGCTATCGTTGGCGCTCTTGGAGCGGTGGTAGGAGACCTGGTACTTTTCCTTTTTGTAAAAAATCGTGTCAGTGAGGACGTGGACGAAATGATAATGAAAGCTGGAATGCGTCCCCATTACCTCATAAAAGCCGAGTTTCTACGCTGGCTTAACCCTATTTTAGGCGCGGTCATTATCGCTTCTCCTTTTCCAGATGAACTCGGTTTAGCTTTGCTTGGTTTTTCCAAAACCAGGACCAAAGCTCTGATTTGTATTTCTTTTGTTATGAATATGGTTGGGATTTACTTTGTTTGGCTTGCGATGAATGCGCTCTAAAGCTGTCATAACACGAATGCATGTTAAAATAATTTAATGGAAAACGCCGGAAAAATTTTGATTGCGCTCCTGGGATTCGCCGGATTCCTGCTTGCCAGATATATAAGAACGCATAAACAAAGAATGACTCCATTGGTATGCCCTCTTGAAGGAAGCTGTGAGAGTGTGGTGCACAGCGACTATTCAAGAATATTTGGCATCCCAGTGGAGCTTTTGGGAATGATCTACTATGCTCTTATTGCCATACTATATTCTCTCTCCGTTCTCTATCCCGTTCTCATTAGTACAGAAATATCATATATCGTTCTTTCAGTAAGTATCGTCGCTTTCTTATTCTCAATGTATCTGACCGCAGTTCAAGCGTTTGTGCTCCACCACTGGTGCACATGGTGTCTTTTTTCCGCAAGCATTTGCACCGCTATCTTCCTTCTCGCGCTAATAGTTATGAATCAAAACATCTTGAATGTGTTCATAAATTAGAGTCAAATTTGTGATAGTATTTTGTGTGAAGTATCTCACATGGCACCTCCTAAGAAAATAGAATCGGTTCACTGGCAGACATATGAATACGACCAAAAGGATCGTAGCGCGGATTGGTTTTGGGCTGTAGGCATCATCACTGTAGCTATAGCTGTAACATCCATCATTCTTAATAACGTATTATTTGCTATCGTCATCATACTTGGCGGGTTCGCCCTTTCACTTTACGCATCCAGACCCCCAAGACTTATAGACATCGTTCTAGACGAGGCTGGCATAAGAATAGATAGGTATTATTACCCATACCGCGCGCTTGAATCTTTTTGGATTGAGGAAACAGACACTAAAACCCAGATTTTGCTCAAATCACAAAGACTAATAATGCCTTACATAATAATCTCGGTGGACACAGAAGAAGCGAGCGTTGATAAAATAAGAAAATATTTATCTAGATATCTGCCCGAAGTGTTTCATAGCGAATCAATCTTTGAAAAGATTTTAGAGAAATTGGGGTTTTGACACATGAGCTTCAAGCTGTTAGCTTTTAGCTTCTAGCTTTAAAACAGCTCCCATCGTTCAATGGATAGGACATAACTTTGCGGAAGTTAAAATGTAGGTTCGATTCCTACTGGGAGCACAAGATTACGAAGTATATTTTGTGCGAGCGAGCAACGAAAAAGGGGCTTGTGGCCCCTTATCGACTATTTAATATTCGCTCAGTTTCGTTTGCAAACTTCAATAACACCTCCTGAAGTTTATACTCTGGAACTCCGACGTGTCTGAGAAACTTCTTGAATTCCGCTTTGAAACGACGTTGTCTTCCTTTGTAAAGACAAATGGTCTCGCAGACCGCATCATGAGCCTTTTCACCAAAAGCTTCCACCTTTCTTTCTGAAATGACCTTATCTGATGGTTTAGAAGTGTGATCTACACTTAAAACAACGATGTGCCCACTTTTAGGCAGACTGCCGAAAGTGAACCACAAAGCCGGTCTAGACATTTGAACCTCCTATAAGAACCTTTACGGATACATTAGCGCACGTATTCAACTTGTGCAAACAAGCACAGATCACAGTCGTTGACTATTTATTTTAATAATGTAATGTAATGAAAGTTTCAGTTCTTAATTCCCACACTCTCATGGAGGAGATGTGAGCGATACCAAAACTTTGATTGAGCTCCCGGGCATGATCCACAGCTCAGTTAGAAGGTCTGTGAAGAAACTCATCGGGCCAGTATGTGCGCGAGCTTACGATTTTTTGCCTGAGAACATGGCAGGAAAATCTGTGGCTGGGTATGTCTGCATCTATGGCGATTACTCAGATGGAGGGTTCCCGAGGATCATTTCTTTGTCGCCAATCGGAGAAGTGTTGCCGACATCAGAAAGTTTCTTCTTTGCTGATGAAAAGGCAAAGCGACTTTCTTCCCACCCTACTCACGTGAGTAGCTGGCAAAGTCGAGACAAAGAAAGGAAGAGGTACGGTGGAGCCATTCGCGCCGGAGCTCTCATTCTGTCCTTCTCTGGACTGCCGGAATGGGTAGACGAAGCATTGATGGTGGCAGTGGCGGCTGACATGAACCGCATCACGGAGGAGGAGATAGCTAGGGTCACGCGTATTAGCGAGAACCCACTCCTGCAAGTGGTACGTGGGTAAGCGCGAAAATGATTTAAACAAAAAAGGAGAGCCTCGGCTCTCCTTTTCTTATGAAATCTTTTTTATCATCGCAATGAAGCGAGATTTTTTGCGAGAGGCGGCGTTCTTTTTTATAATTCCAGTCTTAGCGGACTTATCAAGCGCTTTCTGAAGTGTTGGGAAAAAAGCCACTGCCTCTTTTGTTTTCTTATCGGCAATCAACTTTCTGAAGGCCTTCACGGCGCTTGTTAGAGAGTCCTTACGAACAAGATTAATTGCCCGCTTTCGGCGGGATACTCGGAGAGCCTTTTTGGCTGAAGATGTAATTGGCATGACGGCTATGCTAACCCAAAGCTCGCGGTTACGCAAGCTTTGCGCGAATTAGAGAGTCAGAATCAGGAATTGTGAGTTATATTTAATTCTTAATTCCATATTCTTAATTCCTTTATCTTGAGTTATGATTAGCCTATGATATCTCACCTCTCCGGCACAATACTCCATAAAAATGAGGGCAATCTTACTCTCGATGTAAATGGAGTAGGATATAAAATATCTGTGACAGGCACTACCCTAGAGAACCTCAAAGGTGTCTCTGCGGAACTTTGGACACATTTGGCAGTGCGAGAGAATGCTCAGGATCTATACGGATTCCAAACATATGAAGAATTGGAATTCTTTGAACTGCTTATTTCCATCTCTGGAATCGGACCTAAAACCGCACTTGGCATACTCAATGTGGCAACGCTAGAAACCCTCAAACAGGCCGTTCTTCACGGAAATACTGCTCATCTCATTAAAGTCGGAGGAATCGGCAAAAAGAATGCGGAGAAAATCGTGATGGAACTATCAGGCAAACTCGGAGATTCTGAAAGGAAAGACGGAGGTGAACTACGAGAAGAAGAGGATGTGTTGGAGGCGCTTACTTCGCTCGGTTACTCGCAAAAAGAAGCTCGAGACGCGATTCAGTCAGTCAAAAAGGATGTTGTAGGCACGAGCGAGAAAGTGAAGCAAGCGCTAAAAATACTTTCAACAAAAAGATAAATGCTCAACACTATTAGAAAGATTATTCCCCCATCACTTTTTCGGTTAGCTCAACCGATTTACCACTACGTGCTTTCATTTCTTGGAGCATTAATTTACGGATTTCCAGCAAGAAAACTAAAAATTGTGGGGGTTACTGGAACAAAGGGAAAAACGAGCACGACAGAGATAATTAATGCCATATTGGAGGAAGCTGGCTACAGGACGGCGATAGCGGGAACATTGCGATTCAAGATTGCGGGAAAAACCAAGCGCAATATGTTTAAGATGACCATGCCCGGAAGATTTGTGATGCAAAAATTCCTACGTGAAGCGGCAAACAATGCATGCGAGTGGGTAATCGTAGAAATGACTTCTGAGGGCGTGAAGCAATATCGGCACAAATGGATGTTTCCAAACGCTCTCATATTCACAAATATCGCTCCAGAGCATATTGAATCTCACGGTTCTTTTGAAAAATATTTGGAAGCTAAGCTTAAACTTGCAAAAGAACTGAGGAAGTCTTCAAAGGAAAAGAAAATAATGGTGGCCAATGTTGATGATAAGTACGGACAGACCTTTTTGGACACGGCAGGTACGGCAAGCCACCCGTATTCCCTTTCGCTAGCGGAGCCATGGAACGCCGATGACACGGTGACTTCTTTTAGTTTCAAAGGAATCCCTATAAAATCGCCCCTCCGCGGGGTCTTCAATATTTACAATCTGCTCGCTGCTGCCACTTTCACTTATGCAATCGGTGTAGACATACGTGTGATAGACAAAGCAATAGGAGAGCTCCACATGATCCGCGGACGTGTGGAATACGTGCGGCTTCCAGATGAACACCCCAAAAGAGAACTTCAACGTTTTGATGCAATCGTAGATTATGCTCACACGGTAGAATCGCTGACTGAACTATACAAAGCGTTTCCAAGTCACAAAAAACTATGCGTGCTCGGAAACACAGGTGGCGGCAGGGATAAATGGAAAAGAAAAGAAATGGGGACTGTAGCAGACAAGTACTGTGATGAAGTAATACTCACCAATGAAGATCCGTATGACGAGAACCCAATGGAAATCCTCAAGCCCATGAAGGAAGCTGTGAAAAACAAACCTTGTGAAATCATCTTAGATAGAAGAGGAGCAATCACCTCTGCGATGAAAAGGGCCTATAGTTTGGTAGATCCTAATATTCAAAACAAGGTGGCTGTTTTAATAACAGGCAAAGGCACTGACCCGTATATCATGGGGCCAAATGGCACCAAGCAAGAATGGGACGATGCGGAGATAGTCCGCCAAGAACTAAGCAAGGTTTTAGCGGATAAACAAGAGAAGAATTAGAGAAATTACATAAAAACTAAATTGCCTGAACTCCCTGAAGTACAAACAACGGTGGATGGAATAAACCTCCAAGTGCGGGGTTTGAAAATCGCGGATGTTTGGACGGACTACTATTCTCATCTGTATGAAAATCACAAGCAAATAAAAAGCAAGAAATTCTTCAGAAGATTTAAAAAAGACGTCCTAGGAACAAAAATCTTAAAAGCAGAAAGACGCGCAAAAAATATTTTGATTCATCTTTCAAATGAAAAAATTATTCTTATTCATATGAAGATGACTGGACATCTTCTGTATGGAAAATACAAATTGCTAAAAAATAAATGGGTAGCAATAGAGCGAGGACCATTGCGTGATGATCCGTTCAATAGATTTGTGCACTTTGTCATGTCGCTCTCAAACGACAAGCACCTTGTTCTTTCTGACATGAGGAAGTTTGCAAAAATAACAGTCTTTAGCAAAGAAGAGCTAAACAAAGAATTTTCACAGACTGGCCCAGAGCCTTTGACCAGAGATTTCACTCTTAAAAAATTTAAAGAGTGTCTGTCCATTGGACGGCAGAGAAACATAAAGCAAATACTGATGGACCAGGGTGTCATTGCCGGTATTGGAAACATTTATTCAGATGAAATACTCTGGGCTTCTGGCATTCACCCACTTTCGCGGGTAGAGAAGCTGAAAGCAGTTGAGATATCAAATCTTTGGAAAAACTTGAAAGTAATCTTGAGAAAAGGGATTAGATTGGGAGGCGACTCCATGTCTGACTACCGTGATATATCTGGAAAGCGCGGAAAATTTCAGCTTGAGCACCAAGCTTATAGGCGCACAGGCGAATCTTGCAGGAAGAGTGGCTGCAAAGGTGTAATCAGGCGTATTATAGTCGGTGGAAGGAGCGCGCACTATTGCGACAAGCATCAGAAACTTTATGCCTGAATATATCATCTATTTTGCAAGTATTGTCATCTTTGGGGACGCCGCGCTAATAGCCCTCCTCTATTTTGCAATTGCAGGAAACATCGGTCTCTGGGATGTGATTGTAACCGGTATTTTAGCAACCATTTTCACAGACTTGCTTTGGTACACCATTGGATATTGGTTTCCTGCCGGAAAGATTTTTGGCAAATTGAAGATTCCCACAATCAAAGAAAAGTACTCAATATTTTCCGATTTTTTTGCGAAGCATTCTCTTAAGGCACTTTTTTACTCCAAATTTATTGTTGGCCTGCGTACGCCTGTTCGAGCGCTATATGGAGCCAAGAAATTGGGTTTATGGCCGTTTATAGTAGTTAATGCGCTTGTAGGAGCTCTTTGGATTGTAATTATTGCAATTTTGGCAAAAGCGCTAAAAAGCAGCCTGCCAGATCTTGAAAACACATTGCAAGAAATTATACTTGCAATGAGCTCATTGGCTATTGCCACTGTAATAATCTATTTCATAGCAAGAAAAATCATCACCAAAAAGCTTTCTTTAAATACCGAGGATTCTGTATAGAGCAATTCCAAAAGCAACAGAGACATTTAGAGACTCCTTTTCCCCTTTCATGGGGATTTCAGCAATTAGATCTGTCTTACTCAGTATTGATTGAGGCAAACCGTTTACTTCGTTGCCAATGATAAATGCCATTTTCTTTTTGATTCTTATTTTTTTGTAATCCTTAGATTTATTTGATTGTTCTATTGCAATAATCTGGAAATCTTTGTCCTTTAGCTCGGTAATCAACCTGGAGACTGAAGTGCAATGCTCCCAAGAGACAAACTTTTCTGCCCCCAGAGCTGTTTTAGCAATCTCCTTCACTGTCCTGCCAAAACGATCAATAGGCAGTGGAGTGTAGCCTGTAAGATAGAGCTTGCCAACCCCAGCCGCATCTGACGTGCGGAATATTGAACCAACATTGTGTACACTCCTAATGTTATGGAGTATCACCACCGCCTTTCTACTGCTATTCCCTTTTTTTTCTATCATTTTTCTTTATCCTACATCTTGCGGGATGCATGTCTACCAGTAGTGAATTTTGCTTATACCAAAATCCACCACTGGGTCTATCCGCAAATTGTGTTAAAATGTTTGCATGTTAAACGGCCTTCCAATACTCAATCCATTTCCGGACCTTTTAGTTTTGGAGCATTTGGCTCCGCTCATCTTGAGAGTAGTACTAGGATTTATCATCCTCAATGTAGGATATCTTAAATTTAAAAGTGAGCTCCCCAGATGGAGGATCTTCATGGAAGCTTTTGGATTCAAACACAGGAGCGAATTGGTAAAGGCTCTTGGGTTCGTGGAGATTGTCTCTGGAGTCATGCTTATTTTGGGATTTTACACGCAGATTGCGGCTCTTGTGCTTGCGATACTTGCATTCATTGAACTCTTTGCGGAACAGAAGGAGAGCGCATTAGTGAAACGCGATATTGTATTCTACGTATTCATTTTTGCTATCGCACTCTCCCTTTTATTTACAGGCGCTGGAGCATTCTCACTAGACTTGCCCCTTTAATTGTCATTGCCGTTCATAGTATTTTGTGTTACAAATTATCGTGCTTTTAGTGCGTCCCAAGCTCATTTGGTAGAAATCAGAGGTATGTTAGAAAGATAAAGTATGCGCCCATAGCTCAGTCGGTAGAGCAGCTCCCTTTTAAGGAGACGGTCGTAGGTTCGATTCCTACTGGGCGCACAAAACAGACGAGGTGGGGCCGAGAAAATTTTGGTTTGACGAAGCCAAAATTATTCGTGGCCACAATAATCCGACCACAAGCACAAGCTTATATAGATAATACAAATCTCTCCAAAGCGCTTTCAAAGTCAATAATGCCTCTGCGGGACTCATGATAAGTTCGCACGAGTTCTGTGGAGAGTTTTTTAAGCTCATCTTCGGTGTAGTTCTTTGCAAATCTGAGAGATTTTGAATACACATACGGGTTAAGCCCTGACTCTTTCGCACTTTTTGCCTGAAGAGACATGAGCATTGCTTTCACTTGCCAAAATAGTATTCCATGAATTTGCTCGTGCGCTATATATGAGCGCAGCGCTTTTTGATAGAGAATCCAGAGCTTTTTCTTGTCCTTTGCTCCAAAAGCGTCCGCAAGTGTGAAAATTTTAAATTTCTCCTCTTTCTCTGCTACTTCTTCGTCATCAAAACATTGGACTTTCAGAGCCACCCTTTCCATTTTTTTTATAACTTCTTTCGTGAGAGTAGATTCAATAAATACAAAAATGTTTTCTGATTCTGCCAAAGACTTGATGTTTTCCAAGATTTCTTTTGAAACCTCTTTGTCCGCCAAAAGATTATCTAAAATGACTACCAATTTCTTCTGAAATAGTCCCTTGCTCGCTATAAGTTCCTCCAGTCTGCTTGGTTCCCAGGTATCTATCTCGAATCTAAAATATGAAGCATCTGGATCCTTCTTTAGTTGAGTGGCTAAGATCTCGCGCATTTTTTCACGAGTTCTCGTGAAATTTGAACCATAGATGAGATATATCATGTTTATTAAGAAATTTCTTCCATATCTCCCCAAGACGGCCCCACAGCCATATGCGCGCGACAAACTACGCCTTTTGATTTCTCTTTCGGCATGACGTTTTCCATAATTTCTTTGAGCTTAGGGGCAATTTCTTCCTCTTTCCCTTTCCTGATTTCAAACAGCAATTCATCATGCACCTGAAGAATCATGTGGACATCGTCACCTATTTTTTCTTTTTCAATCCAGTTTGCAATTTCCTTCATAGCAAGCTTCATAACATCTGCCGCCGTGCCTTGAATGGGAGCGTTAATGGCCATTCTTTCTGCTCCGGCACGGATGTAGGGAATCTTGGATTTGATCCCTTCAAAATATCGTCTTCGACCGAAAAGGGTTTCGGTGTAGCCTTTCTTTGCCGCATTTGATTTTACCTCTTCAAGATATGCGGCAAGTCCGGTAAACCTTTTGAAATATTCATTATAAAAAGTTTGCGCCTCTTCCCGTGTCCCCCCTAAATTCTGCCTCAAGGCATTTACTCCCATGCCGTAGAGAATTCCAAAGTTTATGGTCTTGGCTTTATTTCTCATACTCTTATCGACTTTCTCAATCGGCACATTGAACACATAAGACGCCACCGCTCTATGCACATCTTCTTCTTTATGAAAGATATCAAGAAACTTTGGATCTTCAGAAAGAATCGCCGCTATCCTAAGTTCAATCTGAGAATAATCAATCGAGGCAAGAGAGAAGCCGTCTTCAGCAACAAAGGCATGTCTAATATTTCTTCCTAATTCTGTCTTTACAGGAATGTTTTGTAAATTTGGATTTGTTGAAGACATCCTTCC
Source organism: Candidatus Zambryskibacteria bacterium RIFCSPHIGHO2_12_FULL_43_12b (assembly GCA_001823875.1). Taxonomy (GTDB): domain Bacteria; phylum Patescibacteriota; class Minisyncoccia; order Phycocordibacterales; family Zambryskibacteraceae; genus 12-FULL-43-12b. The sequence goes on along the minus strand of MHVX01000006.1, from coordinate 1,980 downwards.
AGTTGTTGAACCTGTTTGACGCAAACTAGTGTGAAGTCTGTTATTTTTATCTAGAAGAGTTGGGATGTTGTCTATGTAAGTAGACAGAAGCTTCGCAAGTTCCCTGTGTTCAAGGATTTTGCCAATGATTGGATGAAGATCTCTCATTTTTTCTAGCTCTGATTCGCGAGTTGATTTGAGTCCAGTTGATGTTTTCTTCTGGTTTTTGACAGAAAGACCCATTTTTACAAACAAAATCTCCCCTACTTGTTTTGGAGAAGAAACATTAAACTCTTCATCGGCATATTTCCAAATCTCTTTTTCCAGTCGATCAAGCTCCTTGTGATAAGTCTTAGAAAGCTCGGCAAGTTTCTCCTTATCAATCCTCACGCCTCTCTCTTCCATTTTTTTTATGATAGGGATGAGGGGTTTTTCTATTTCTTCATACACAAACGCAAGTTCCCTTTTTTTTATTTCCGATAGAATTATTTCCTTCGCTTTCACAAAATCCTTAGTCTGCCCAAATTGCAAAATATCATCAAGAGTTGGGTTCGTGAGATTGGAGTTTATTATCCAGAGAGCAAGCCCGACTTCCTCCACTTCGGCCTGACTTGGCATGTGGTCGTCTGCTTGTACGAAGGTTAATTGCCCTGTCTTCTCCTCTCCTTGTCTAGCATCTGTTACTTGCGGATTGTCTACCGTTGGTTGACGACTTTTGTTCAATACTTCCTTCAGACGATTGCCTAGGGTACGAAACTCAAGTTCACGAAAGGCCCTTTCTGCTTTTTCCATATCAAACCCGTCTTTCCAGGTCTTTTCTGGCAGATAGAATTCAATGGGCGCGTCTCTTCTAATTGTTGCTAACATTTTAGAAAAAATCGCTTCCTCTTCGTTTTCTTTAAGTAAACTGATGATTCTATCGCTAAGACCCGCATCTTTAAACTTCTGAGGGCTTTTCTTAAGTTCTTTATATAAATTTTCAATTGTACCGAATGTAGTAATGAGAGTTGTTGCCGTTTTTTCGCCTATGCCCTTTACTCCAACAATATTGTCCGACGGGTCTCCCCGAAGCCCCTTGTAATCAGGCAAAAGGTTAGGGGGGAAACCGAATCTCTCTTTTACCACAGCCTCGTTGTACAAAATCGTGTCATTAATTCCCTTTTTTAAGGTATAGACCCTGACCCTATCATCATCAATGAGTTGGAGAGTGTCCATATCGCCGGACGCAATAATGATTTTGATATCTTTTACTTTGTCTACAAGGGTTCCCAAAATATCATCCGCCTCAAAGCCTGGAACTGAATATTGGGGAATTGAAAAAGCGCTAAAGACATCATGCGAACGATTTATCTGCACCGCCAAGTCATCCTCCATCTTTTTTCTTTTCGCCTTATACGCCTCATAGGCCTCGTGCCTATATGTGGGTCCTGGCAAATCAAAAGCCGCGGCAATATAGTCTGGTTTAAGTTCCGAAATTATTTTTATAAGCATTGCAGAGAGGCCGTAAAGAGCTCCTGTGGGCTCTCCCTTTGCTGTCGAAAAATCGGGAAGCGCGTGATAAGCGCGGTGGAGAATGGCATGAGCGTCGAGCAATACCAGTGTCGCACCTTGTTTGCGACTATTGGAAGTCTTATCCTTTTTTGCAGTCTTGTTAGGCATGTTGTCTGGGATTAGGCTGTGCGCGTAATTCCAATCTTGATTCCTAATTTTTAATTCTTAATTCTAGTTTCCGCGTGTTTTCATTCACAAATTCAAAGCAAATCCACAATGCAGTATCCGGTAATATCTCCACAATTTTCTCCGCCCATTCTACTACGATTAAATTTTTTGGGTTGGAGAGAAGTTCTAGCCACCCCAGTTTTTCAAGCTCTTGGGGGCTATCAAGTCTATAAGCATCAATGTGAATGAGCGTTTTAAAAACGGAATCGTGAGTCAAGTATTTTTTCATAATCACGAAAGTGGGGCTGTTCACTGTTTCCGTAATTTTGAGTTTTTTCGCGA
>MHVX01000005.1:2796-12209 GCA_001823875.1 Candidatus Zambryskibacteria bacterium RIFCSPHIGHO2_12_FULL_43_12b | reverse complement strand
TCTGCCACAGGCCACCCACAAAGATTGGCACACGGTGGCTACGTAGGAAGCACATTCCGAGAGCGTCATGCTCTCTGCAGACATAAAACCTTAACCGGAGGAACCATGACGGCACACAGCCTCATGAGCTCCCGCTTCGGCGGACCGCCGTAGTTCAGGGACGGACCGTGTGAAATCAATTCACCACGGTCCATTTTTTTATACAAAAAACTCTACTTCACGTAATCAGGAGTGTATGCATACATCCATTCAAAAAGTTGTCGCATGATTGAAGTCGCTCCGATTTGATTTGCCCTTGGCCCTTGCTCCATCAGCACGACAAAAGCGTACTTCGGCTCTTCGTACGGAAAATACCCCATCACCCAGGAATTGACCATTGATTTAGATGCACCAAGCTCAGCCGTTCCGGTTTTCGCCGCCACAGAAATCTCCGGCATGTACAAGCCCTTCGCGGTACCCTCTGTAACAGAGAGTCTTAACCCTTCGCGAAGTATTCTCCAATATTCTCCTGGAGATGAAATGAATTCAGATTTTTTCTGTATATCTCTATTCCCTTTTACAATCGTAGGTTTTAAAAGAAATCCTCCATTTGCGATTGAAGTTACCGCTCGTAGAGCCTGAATGGGAGTAACTTGGAATCCATACTGTCCGATTGAGCTATTGTAAGTATCTCCAACCCTCCATTCGCCATCTTCATAATTCTCCGCTTTCCATGAGCGGCTAGGCACATTACCTTCTTTCTCCCCATCAAGATCAATTCCAGTAAGAGAACTGAATCCAAACATCTTGGTATATTTCTCAATATTATCAATGCCAATTCCCTTTTGTCCGTCATATCCTCCGCCAATAGAGAAAAAATAGACGTTAGAAGACACAGCAAGCGCTCTACGCATATCAGTCCAGCCATTCTCTCGCCAATCTTTAAATATCGTCTTTTTAGTCGGGTCATATGGATTAGGAATCGTAATTTGCCCAGTTGAAAGGATTTCTTTAAGCGGGTCAATAATCTCCTCTTGCAGTGCGCCCATGGCGATATAAGGCTTCATAATAGAACCAGGAATAAACTGTCCTCCCACTGCCCGATTCAAGAATGGATTATTTTTATTATTCAAATACTCTTTTATTTTCGCGTCATCCTCACCACGAGTCATTACATTAGAATCAAATTCTGGAAAGCTTGTCATTGCGAGCACTTCACCAGTATGTATATCCATCATGACTCCCGCTCCAGCAATAAAACTTCTTTCCGCAACCGTGGATGCGATAAGAGAATACATTTTTTCCTGCAAAGCCATATCAACAGAGAGTTCAATGTTTTTACCGTCAACAGGAGGTGTCAGCAGACTTTCCGACTGAATATTACCTAAAGCATCTGTTTCAGTAATTTTAAGCCCATTCTCTCCGGAAAGGTCTTCCTCAAAATATTCTTCCACTCCACCCTTTGGTATGAATCTGTCTTCATAATATATTCCCATCTTATCTTTAGCAGGGTACTTCACATACCCGATAAGATGCGCAATGCCTGAAACAGGAGCATACGTACGTAAGGCATAGTCACCTAAAGTATTCAAATCGTTCCATGCCATTTCTCTACCCTTACGGTCGTAAATGATTCCCCTATTTGCAAAAATAGTGGTATGTTCTAATCGATTTCTCTCGCTTCGCTTCGCATATGCGTCACCATCTTTTATTTGCAGTCCCCAGAGTCTTCCTGTAAAGACGAAACCAATTATTAAAAATATCGCCACAACCCAAAAAAATGTGCCGCGTGATATGGGCCTTTCAAGTCTTCCCTCAAACTGATGAGTGTCAAACTGAGGAAGATTACTGGCGTCTAGAAAGATTTCATCTGGATCTATCTCTCCACCCAGACTTTGACCAAAAAACAGCCTTCTTATTGCTTTTTTTACTTTGTGCCAACTCACAAGCACATTATATACGAGCGCAATGCGAGGTGAAACTTAGTTAATGCCTTTGCGAGAAAAGGTAATATGCTCCTTAAGAAAATACGACAACAAAAAAAGAAGGCAAGAAGATAGAAAAAAGACGTTATCAGAAAGAAAATTGCCGGAAATTATTCTATATAAATAATCTATGAAAAAGCCAATAGCAAGCACTTCGTAAGGACTATCAAATTTGAGTAAAAATACTATCGCAAAAAAAGAAGTCAGCCACCATGGCAATAGAAAGAGCGACAAGAAGAGACATACGGAGACGACAATTCTTTTTTTAATCTGTCTGTCTATCACAATCTTCCATCTTTATTTTTAATATCTATTTTTCAATCACCTCCACCCATCTCAAAGAAAAAATATTCACAGGCGATATTAACCGGATAAGTTTAAAGGAATCTTTTTCAGACTCCTCTATATCAGACACTCGCGCCAACCCTAAAGCAGGATCGCTAGGCAGCACCACAAGCTCCCCTGCTGTTATTGCAGTGTCTCTTGGCACCCGCACAGAGAAATTGCCACCTCCCTTGCCTTGCAATTCCAAAGATGTCCCTGATGAAACAAGAACTCCGATTGTTTTAGTGTTTGGACTTGAGTATAGGTTAATTTTTGCATACCCCATACCTATTTCAGACACCTTGCCAAGTGAGATATTTCCCATGACCGCTTCTTCTCCGATACTCACATCCTGATCGTCATTTATATCCACGACTATCACATCATATGGAGTTTGAGTGGGATGGGCTATCACTGGAAGCGCAACTCCCCTTCTATCGCTAGTACGTCCCAATATCAGACGAAACGCCTCATTGTCCGCTCGCAGTATCTCAAGCTCTATGAGTTTTGAAATCAAATTCTGATTTTGCGTCTGTAAATCATTTTTCTCCTTTATCAAGTTGGATTTTGTATGAAAAAAATCATTCTGTAAGATACTTTGCACAAAGAGGTCTCTTGCTTTCCAAACAGGCTTTGCAATACCCACTGAAACTCCCCCTAGAAAGTTTGGGAATATAGAACTTATGAAAAAGACCAGGATTATTATGACTAGAATTATTTTCCACACCCTTCTCAAAGAGAGATTTTTTCTAGGTTTATGAAGTGGGTAATTCATCTTCACTTTGTATTAATACGTCCGCAAATCCTTCCATATCTTCCAATATAACACCCGTACCTCTCGCCACAGCTGTCAGAGGGTCTGTGGCCATATGCACTGGAATCTTCAATTCCGACTCCACTAGCTCTGCAAGGCCCTTTATGAGCGCCCCGCCTCCAGCAATAAATATCCCTCTATTCATAATATCTGAAAGCACCTCTGGAGGTGTGGTTTCAAGCACTTCTCGGGAAGCTTCAATTAGAGCGCCAATTGATTGCCCGATTGCTTCTCGCACATCAGAGTCGGTAATCACCACTTCGCGAGGCAGACCTGTTACCAAATCTCTTCCTTTGACAGATGCCTCAAGCGGGGCGTTTTCTGGAATAACCGCGCCTATTGCGATTTTTATGTTTTCCGCGGTTTTTTCTCCGATTAGAATTTTAAATTCAGCCCTAATATATGAAATAATGTCCTGATTAAGCTTGTCCCCGGCAATGCGCAGATTTTTGGCGCGCACAACTCCGCCAAGCGAGATGACGGCAATGTCGGAAGTCCCTCCGCCAATATCAATTACCATACTTCCTACCGGATCCTTCACTGGAAGCCTCATGCCAATTGCAGCTGCCATCGGTTCTTCCACGATGTGAACCTCGGATGCCCCTGCATTACGAGTTGCATCACGTACTGCGCGAATTTCCACATTTGTAATTCCTGATGGTACGCCCACTACGACTCTCGGACCAAGAAGTTTGCGATTATTTTTTTGCGCGGTATTGAGAAGATATGTAATCATCTCTTCCGTTACTTCAAAGTCCGATATTACTCCATCAACAAGCGGCTTTACCGCTACGATGTGCGCGGGAGTGCGTCCGAGCATTTGTTTGGCTTGGCCTCCTACCGCCACCACTCTTCCCGTCTTTTGATTTACGGCTACAACCGATGGCTCGTTGATAATCACTCCCTGCCCACGCATATAAACAAGAGTGTTCGCGGTACCCAGATCAATGCCGATATCATGCATTAGCATCCGTCGCAGTTTTTCAAATCTATTGAGAAGCATTTTTGTTCGGGTACTATAGCATTATTTATAGCTATTTTTATAGACTTGACCTAGATAGTTGAAAATGCCATAGTTGTGTAAGATTTCGCAACTTTATCTGAGGGCTAAGCGATGAGCAAAAGCGTGTACAAGACGCCACTGCTTGCGAGAGCATGGTTCTGGCCATTCCCCAGCGTTCCAGAGGACTGGAAGGAGAGTGGCCTCATTGAAACCCGCTGGTGGGCAAAAGTAATGCTCGCCGCGATAGATGCTCTCATCTTCGCCGGATTCATCACATTCTTAAGGTGGGTTTTCTGACTTTGAGTCAGATTTCGCTCCCGCGCGTATGCCACAAGGCATACGCGCTTTTTCACAACTCCTCGTTATTCTCACTATGAAGACACGAACTCCTCTTCAGAGATTATTTTAGTCTCACCCGTCATCCTATTTTTTACTTCTACAGTTTTTTCCGCCTCTCCTCTTTCTGAGACTATCACCTGATATGGAATACCTATCAAATCCGCATCGGCAAATTTCTCTCCGGCTCGGGTATCTCTGTCATCAAAAAGAACTTCAATTCCTTTATCTGCAAGCGCTTTATAAATTTTATTCGCCCTTTCTTTTGAGTTCAGATCAATCAAATGATATTTAAAAGGAGCAATGGATTCTGGCCATACGATTCCTTTGTCATCTGCAAAAATCTCTACAACAGTGCCCATGAGACGAGTGATACCGATTCCATATGAACCGAGTATCACGGGATGGGCCTCTCCTTTTTCATCATTAAATCTAAGTCCGAGCTGTTCTGATTTTGATCCTCCAAAACTAAAAATATTCCCCACCTCAGCTGCTTTTACCTCTTCAAGCTCTGCTTCCTTTACACCGAGCTCTTCCAGAACTTCAGGTAATAATACTTCCTTATTAATCGCAATTTTCTTTCCTCGATGGAGATATATGACATCCTCCCCCGCATCTGTGAGGGTCTGAAATTCGTGACTAAATTTGGTAAACGCTCCGCCAGAAGCAAAAGTAAGAAAAGTCCTATCTCCAAGACCCGCTCTTTCGAATACTCTCATGTATGCACCTTTTGTCAGATCGTAGAATTTCTTGTGAGCTTCCTCACTTGTAGTATATGAATACATATCTTTCATCACAAACTCCCGTCCGCGCATAATTCCAGACTTAGCACGAAGTTCATTTCGCATCTTTGTTTGAAACTGATACACATACACAGGTAAATCCCTATAGCTTGAAATAAAGGAGTTCATCATCTCGGTAATAGGTTCCTCATGTGACCACCCAAAGCCGACTTCTCCTCCGCTCTTTAGAGCGGATTTAAACCAGACATCCACTTTTTCATCATCCCACCTATCAGTTTTCTCCCAGAGCTCCTTGCGCTGTAGAGAGGTCATAATAATTTCCTGCCCTCCAATCTTATTCATTTCTTCTCTAACAATCTGCTTTATTTTTTCTATGACCATCAGACCTAGTGGTAGAAAGGAGTATGCTCCTGCCATTTCTTTATGTATGAAGCCAGCGCGAATTAGGAGTTGCGCATTTTTTGCCACCTCATCTTTGGGAGCTTCCTTGCGCGTCTTTGTGAAAAGCTGGTTTTGTAACATCCAAAAATAATAGCTTAATTAGCCGTAGGTATCAAACGACCTCGTGCATGAGCTAGACCTATGACTCGCTCTGTTTTAGTTCCTCGGATATCTCTTTGGCTACACTATCCGTATCAAAAGTGCATCTGCGCAAAAAATCCGGCTCTTCCGACGCTCTTCTATCAAAGATTGCCTTAATTGGCCTGCTAGAGACATGTACCCAGTCACCTGCCCGCTCTTCAAACTTGTCGCCCAATTCCAATTTCGCAATTGCCATCTCCACACCCATCCTTCTTACAAAGTTTTCACCATCTCCAACAAGTGAATCTGGAATTTTTTCGGAGTCCATATTAGAAAAATCTAAAGACGTCGTGCACGGTTACGACAATCATTAGTAAAATTAATAATGCAAAGCCGACACCATTTAGCGCGTTGGCAATTTTCGGTGAAATAGACTTTCGCCTTATTGCCTCAATCGCCACAAACAAGAGCCTTCCTCCGTCTAAGGCCGGAAAGGGCATTAGGTTTATGACAGCAAGATTTATAGAAATTATTGCGGTGAAAGAAAGCAGATAAACAAATCCCAGCGTCGTAACATCTCCCACGAGGCTCACTATTCCCACCGGTCCTGTAACTTGAGAGAGGTCCCCTTGGCCTATAAATGCTTGACCAATAAAAATGCCCAAGGAAACTATGGTTGCGTATGTAAGTCGCACAGTGTCTCGCGCTCCTTCGTAGATAGCAAGATGCACAGGTAACCGCAGAGTTCCAATCATATCCATAGAGACGCCAATAGCCACCCTGCCGGGCACAACACCTTCCCTCCCCAACACATCTACCGATAGCACTTCTGCCCCGCGATTTATTCCCAAGGTAATCCCATCTTTACCATGAGCTTCAATAAAATTGGAAAGCGCCTGAGGCGAGAACTCATCTAGAGCGTATTTGCCTTCTGATACCGCTTCTCGGACGACATCTCCCACCTTTATACCGGCTTCAAACGCTGGAGAGCTGGGCGACACAGTTGTAATCACAAGTTGTGCATTATCCACTATTCCCTGTCCTCCATGAGATTCGGGCGTAGGAAGACCGACCATATAGCCAAGAGAGATAAGAAGCCACGCAAACAAAATATTGAAAAAAACTCCCGCCACAAGCACAAGAGCTTGAATATGCCTCGGCTTATTAACAAAACTCCTCGCCTTTTCCGGCCCAGAGACACTCTCCTCATCAGGATTTTCTCCAAAAATCTTCACATACCCGCCAAATGGGATGGCATTTATGGAATAGAGAGTCTCTCCTTTTTGTTTGCTCCAGAGTCTTGGTGGAAAACCAATACCGAATTCCGATACTTTTATTCCGCTTTTTTTCGCAGCGATAAAATGTCCAAGCTCATGGACAAAAACCAGAATCGCTAAAACAATTATGAATATAATTATGGACACGGATTTAACTCATTAATTCTTGCTCTTTCTTTTCCGCCATTTCATCCAATACTTTATTGGATGCATCTATTCTCTTTTGCAAATCTTCTATATACCTGAATTTGTCATCTTCTCCCATTCCACCCTCCTTTTCTTTTGCCTCAATATCAGTCTTAGTCTTGTCTCTCTCTTTTCGCAGTGCTATACGAGCTTCCTCAAGCTTTTGCTTCAGCACTTTAACGAGTGATGTTCTCCTCTCAGCCGTAAGCTCTGGAAATATCACTCTTAGACCTTTATCATCTACCGAAACAGATAGACCTAGATCAGAGTCAGTGATCGCTTTCTCAATCGCGCGCACTAAAGTCGCATCCCAAGGCACTACTCTGATAGTCTTGGGATCTTCAGTTGTAATAGAAGCTATCTCCCTCAAAACCATCTTGCTTCCGTATACCTCAGCAGACACTCCGTCTAAAATGGCTGGGGTCGCTCTGCCAGTACGAATAGAGGAAAGCTCATTTTTAAGCCAGTTTTGGGTACCTGTTAAAGCTTGATCAAGCGTTGAAAAGTTGTAACTCACAATTGGATTATAGCAGAAACGCGGTCTCTCACAAAGAAAGCGGCACTAAATATATGCAAAAGATAATTAAAGCAATCTGAAGCGCCGGACCAATAATATTTCTATCATTTAACTTTTTTTCTTTCTCATGAATCCATGTGTGAAAATGCTGGAATGCGATGAGCGGTTCTTTTTTAATTTTGAAATATAGAAACTGTAAAAAATCGGGTAACATCCCTCCGACTACACCCCAGAATATTCCGCTTGTTAAAATATCTGCAAGCGAACGGAATTCAGGTTTAAATACAAACATAACAAGTGTAATACCTAAGAGCGCGTCAGCTATTATTTTAAGCAAATCAAACACAAAATCTCTTCCAATTACCATATCTTCATACATGGGGGCAGACCGTCCTCCAGATCCGGACTTCAATGGGTAATCCCAGTGCGGAATTGCATCCAACACAAAATGGCTAAAAAGGCCCATGACAAAAGCCGTCAGAGGATTAGCTCTTGCTAACACAGAAAGCCCTGCACCTACTACTGAATGGACGGATAGTGTCATTTGTCTTATTTTAAACGATTAGCGCAATATGCTCTAAGAGCATTTTAACTGATGGAGCCCTGTCGCCCAAATATTTTTTCGCGCTCATTACTTCTTCTAGAGCATACACAATCTCCAAAGAAGCGTTGCCTCCTCTTATACTTTCACCCAGATAAACCTCTATGCTTTCCAATAACTTCTTTGCTTCTTTTTTGTTTTTTTCTTCTCCAATCCGCAGAGCAACAGCGAGTCTTTCTACCATAGGCAAGTTCACAAAATCTTGCCCGTCCTTTCGTTTATCCAAACTTTTATTTGACTCAATGATTTGCACTCTGGAAAGTAGTGTTGGTAAAAATCTCTGAGTAGAGTCTGTTATAAGAAAAAAGTGTGTATCTTTGGTCGGCTCCTCTAATACTTTAAGAAGTGCATTCTGCGCTTCGGTGGTAATCCCCTGAAAGCTGAACGCAAAAATTTTTTTTCCGGATGTATATGACTTCCTGCTTTGAGCGAGCGAAAGAGCTCGAGCTTCATCAATGCCAAATGTTTCAAATTCCTGATATTGATAATCCGGATTTCCTCTCACCCTCACCCCCAATTCCTTTTCAAAAAATGAGTTAAGCTCCTTCAAGAGCAAATCTGCCTCCCCCACTAAAATATAGGCATGATGAAGAAAATTATTCTTTTTGTATGATTTGGCTAAAGACTCCATTATTTGTAATCCCTAACTTATATTATCTCTTTGAAATAATGCTCCTCTTATAGGTATCAATGTGCTCTAAGGCTATACCTGTCCCGCGAGCTACGCAGTAGAGAGGGTCTTTTGCGAGCACTGCTTTTACTCCAGTGCGTCTAAATACAAGCTCCGGAAGATTACGTAATTGAGAAGAACCTCCAGTCATAATAATTCCACGATCAATAATGTCAGAGGAGAGTTCTGGGGGAGTCTCCTGTAAAACATCTTTTATGGCTTTCACAATCTCACGGAGTTCTCTGCCAATCGCTTTTACAATTTCATTTGTTTTTATTTCCACGGACCGCGGAAGACCTAGCACATAGTCGCGCCCTTTTATGGTCATCACTAATTCTTCGTCCAGAGGAATGGCTGAACCTATTTTCATTTTTATTTCTTCCGCGGTCTTGTCTCCCACTGCCAAGTTGAAAGTCTTCTTTATATAGTCAGCAATAGCAGAATCTATTCTGTTAC
>MHVX01000005.1:0-2716 GCA_001823875.1 Candidatus Zambryskibacteria bacterium RIFCSPHIGHO2_12_FULL_43_12b | reverse complement strand
TGAAGTCACTCCTGCCGGTACTGATATGAGCACTTCGGGCTTTGCAATATTCCATTTTCCAAGAGCTTTGCCTATGTAGTAGCGAAGCATTGCCTCGGTTACTCTGTAATCTGCTATCACACCATCTTTCATGGGCCTATATGCCACGATTGATTCCGGAGTTTTCCCAATCATCTTCTTGGCATCATTGCCAATCGCCAAAATCCTCTTATCTTCTTCTGATATTGCCACAACAGATGGTTCATTGAGTACTATCCCCTTCCCAGGCAAGTACACGAGAACACTCGTTGTTCCAAGATCAATTCCCAATTTTTGAGAGAAAATACCCATATTTAGGCTTCAACATACTACCACTTAAGTAAAAAATCCAGTGAGAGTTGGCTTACTTGCCCAGTACGAAACTGCCTCCTATTTGGAGGCGATATTTCGTTTGGGGTAGCTTGAGAAGGCAGGGATTGGAATCTTCTTCTGTATAATGAGGATATGAAACTCTACTCTGTAATCCCTCTTGCTAAGACTCTCAACAAAGAGACTCTTTCCTACTTTGGGAGCGATGCCATACCCTTGGGTGCTCTAGTTTCAGTTCCATTGCGAAAAAAGATAGGCAAAGGAATCGTAGTTGATAAACACGATATTACAGAATCTAAATCCCAAATCAGGTCGTCTCCCTACGCTTTAAGGAAAATAATTAAGGTGGAGTCCAAACACTTCCTATCACAGGAATTTATAGAAGCTGCATACGAGACTGCCAGATTTTACGCCACAACCACAGGATCGATACTTGAGCATCTCGTGCCGGAACTGATTCTGGAAAATACTCAGAAATTTGAGCCTGCGCAAAGAGGTACTCACGGCAATCTCACTCCGGAGAGGCTCGTGGTTCAAGCGGACGATGAAGAGCGTTTTGCGCACTATAGGAGTTTCATACGCGGACAATTCGCTCGCAAGCACTCTGTCTTTTTTCTGCTCCCTACTGTTGAAGATATCAGAAAGACCAAGACAATATTGGAAAAAGGGATAGAAAATTACACCTTCGCTTTGCATAGCAAGCTGAATAAAAAAGAATTCAAAAAAATCTTAGACACTATCCACTCGCATTCGCACCCCCTTCTCATTATCGGCACTGCCCCATTTCTCTCTGTTGAACGCTTTGACTTAGGTAGCATCATTTTAGATAAAGAAAACTCCCGAGGATACAAGACCCAAGCAAGACCGTATTTTGATATGCGCAGATTCGCTCTTAAGCTTGCCGCCACCAAGGGCGTTCCCATACTTCTTGGAGATATAGTCTTGTCCGTAGAAACCCTCTGGCACACAAAGAATGATGAATACAACGAGTTTTCACCGCTAAAAATGCGTCTGCTTTCCTCCGCAAAAAACCTCCTAGTAGATATGAAAAACCCTCCAGAAGATGTACTTTCAGAGAAAAAACGGAAATTTAGAGTGCTTTCTCCAGAACTGGAAGCGCTCATTGACCGCAATAAAGCGGAAAATGAAAATTTATTCATTTTCAGCGCCAGAAAAGGTCTGTCTCCTTCAACTGTTTGTGGAGATTGCGGCCAGATCGTAACATGCAAAAGCTGCAGCGCTCCAGTCGTCCTCTACAGCGGCAAAGGCGAGAAAGAGAACTTCTTCCTCTGCAATAAGTGCGGAGACGAACGTTCTGCGGCAGAAAGGTGCAAAAATTGCAGTAGCTGGAAGCTGGATACTCTTGGTATTGGCATAGAGAGAGTAGAAGAAGAGATCAAAAAGCGTTTTCCAAATGTTGTGGTGTTTAGAATTGACAAAGATGCGGTCAAAAGCGAGAAAAAAGCTCAGGACACCATTTCAAGATTTGAAAATTCTCCTGGAAGTGTTCTCTTAGGCACAGAGCTGGGACTCTTCTATCTTAAAAAGCCCGTGGAGAGCGTGGCCGTCGCTTCAATTGATAGCCTGTTTTCAATTCCTGATTTCCGCATCAATGAAAAGATTTTCTACAATCTTATTTCAATGCGAGACTTGGCAAGACAAGTATTTCTAATACAAACAAGAAACGCAGACTCCCCTCTTTTTGATTTTGCTCTCAAAGGAAATATTATTGATTACTACAAAAGGGAAATTGAAGACAGAAAAAACTTTTCTTATCCACCATTTTCTTTTTTTATAAAAATTTCTACTGAGGGCAAGCGCGCTCAAACCGAAGCCTCTTCCGCCCAGATTGGCGAATTTCTAAAAGAGTTTTCGCCAAATGTTTATGATGGGCTAACCTTAAGTAGAAAGGGCAACTTTGTATCAAATGTCCTTATCCGTAAAGATCCAGAGGATTGGCCAGATGAAGCCCTTCTTAGTAGACTTCGTCTTCTCCCGCCCAGCGTTCATGTCCGGGTGGACCCTGAAAGTCTTCTATAATAGAAGATGGATTCAAAGTTCCAACATCCTATGCTAATGTTTCACTATGGTTAAAATTGTCCAAAAAGACGATAAAGTGCTTCGCCAAATTGCCCAAGAAGTTTTGAAAAGTGATTTCGGCACTGCCAAACTTAAAAAAGTGCTTTCTGATATGAAAAAAGCCCTTGCGTCACAAGACGACGGAGTGGCTATTGCCGCGCCTCAAATCGGAGTGCCTCTGCGAATCTTTGTCGTTTCAGGAAGAGTTGTCGCATACACAAAAGGAGAAGACGTAACAGACCAAAATGATGCCCTGATAAGGGCAAAGTATCCTGATATGGTCTTCGTA
>MHVX01000004.1 GCA_001823875.1 Candidatus Zambryskibacteria bacterium RIFCSPHIGHO2_12_FULL_43_12b | reverse complement strand
CACCGGGAGGAATCGAACCTCCAACTATCCCTTAGGACGGGACTGTTATAATCCATTTAACTACAGCGGCGTAGGAATATACTACTCGAAAATCCAGCAAATCAAAACACCCTCCTTTAAAAAAGAGGGTGTTTTGATAAAAGTCGTTTTATTCAGCCACCTTGACTCCTAATAGTTCTGAGAGTCTTTCTTTATCAAAGCCAACCACCATTTCGTCGTCAATAAAAATCACTGGAACTCCCATCTGGCCACTTTTGTCTATCATTTCCTGTCTCTTCTCTAAATCTTCAGCAACATTATAATTCTCAAATTGGATCGCGTTTTGGGCAAAAAACTGCTTAGCTGCATTACAGTAAACACAAGATGGTGTTGAATATATGACGACTTTTTTCATTTCACTTAACAAGTTAACTGATATAGGAAAAGTATAACATAGGACCTTAAAATAGCGCAATGTGGATATGAAAATTGCTATCTATTTGTGTATTCATAGACCATCAAGAAGTACTTTTTGGCGCGGATAGGGAGAACCCCCAACAAATTTTGTTCAAAATTTGACGGAGCACAGTCGAACTCACTGTGCGGGTAGCGAGAATCGAACTCGCGTCTCAACCTTGGGAAGGTCGCATCCTACCACTGAACTATACCCGCTTATTCAAACAGATTGCCAAACCAAGTGCCCACTCTCCCCCACCAAGAATCATTACTATTCTCGCCGGAGACATCTATATCTTTTGGCTCCACAATGAGTACCAGCTCTTCTCCTGGCCTCGCCACACTGTATTTGTCTCGTATTTCCTCTTCTATCCCTTCTTCAGTCTTCAAATAACTCACACCTGCCTCAAGTTCCGCCTCTCTTTGCTCTGCCTTTGCAAGCTCGGCTCTGACCTTATCCAGATTTTGAGCGCTTTCCTGCTGTTTAAAGAACACTCCCCATGCTCCTTTTGTTAAGACAACTGTGATAACAAGAAGGACGATAAATACCCAAGGTGAGTAAATTTTCTTTCTAATTCTCTGCTTTGCCTTATAGTCTTCCATTGTTCTCAATTTGTCGCTATTATATCAAGACATTTATGATTTTTCAGGAAAAAAACAAGAAGATTATACGAATCATTTGGAGCGTACTCTGCTTCCTTATAATAGCGAGCATGATACTTATGTCTATGCCGACACTATTCTACTAGCTGATATCTAAGAATCTTTCTATTCATTACGCATCATCTTCAGAAAGACGTCGTGGGGGATATTGACCTTCCCTCTTTCTTTCATCTTCGCCTTTCCCTTCTTCTGCTTCTCACGCAATTTCATTTTTCTAGTAATGTCTCCGCCATACATATGCTGCGTGACATCCTTCTTCATTGCCGACATGGTGCGTGAGGAAATAATTCTTCCGAAAGCCTTAGCCTGGATTTTAGTTGTAAACATCTGACGAGGTAAAACTTTGTAAAGCCTCTCTACCGCTTTCTCTGCATCCATTTCTGCCGTCCTTCGCGCAACAATCCTTGCGAAAGCGGGCACTACCTCATCCGCAACAAGAATATCCAAACGAACAACATCCGCCTCTCTTTTCCCCACCACCTCATAAGAAAGAGAGGCATATCCAGATGACACACTTTTGATTTCATCGAAGAAATTCCTCATAAGCTCACGCAAGGGCATTTCAATCATAAGTTTAGTTCTGCCATCGCCAAAGATTTCAGTGTCAACCACGCTCGCCTCATGATCATAGAGCATCTGCATAATAGCTCCCACATATTCTTTCGGAGTGATAACTACGGCAAGAACCCACGGCTCTCTAACCTTCTTTATCTCATGTTCTTCAGGAAAATGGACGGGAGAATATATTGTCTTTTGCGAACCATTTTTGAATTCAACTTCATAAGTAATGCTCGGCATAGTAATGACTAAAGAAAGATTGAATTCTCTCTTAAGCCTCTCGGTTATTATTTCCAAATGTAGCATCCCCAAGAAACCACATCTAAACCCTCTGCCAAGCACCCCGGAAGATTCTTCCTCGTAGGAAAAAGAAGAATCAGACAAACTAAGCCGAGACAGCGCCAACTTTAGATTTGGGAAATCATCTTGGCTTTCAGGATAGATTGATGCCCACACCACAGGTCTCGGGCTCATAAAACCTTCAAGAGCGCCAGTTCCAGCCCCAAAACGCGCAACTGTGTCTCCCACTGATGCAATCTTAGACTCTTTGATTCCTGTAACGATGTAACCAATCTCCCCAGAAGAAAGAATTTCTTTTGGTTTTTCGTCGGGAGAGAATGTCCCCACCTCAATAGGGATAAATTTTCTCCCAGAAGCCTTGAACTCCAGATCAATTCCGCTTTTAACTTCTCCTCCAAATACACGCACAAAAATAATTACACCAGTATGATTTGAATATTTAAAATCAAAAATCAAAGCTTTGAAAGGGGTATTCTGCGTGTCATCTATCTTCGGGGGAGGAATGCGTTCTACAACGGCCCATAATAACGCCTCAACTCCTTCCCCGGTTTTGCCAGATACCAAGAGAATATCTTCGTCCTTCACGTTAAGAATCTTCTTAATTTCTTCTTTCACTTCTGCCACTCTAGCTAAAGGCGAATCAATCTTTGAAATCACGGGAATAATAGTGAGCCCAGCGTCACGAGCCATTGCCAGAGTTGTGAGTGTTTGCGCCTGCACACCTTGAGTAGAATCCACAAGCAGAATAGACCCCTCAACCGCCTTTAGCGCCCTTGAGACTTCGTATGAGAAATCTATATGCCCAGGAGTATCAATAAGATTTAGAATGTATTCCCGCTCTTTACCCAGCTCAGGACCGCTAAGACGCCAAATCATTCTTACAGGTTGCATTTTGATGGTAATACCCCTCTCACGTTCCAGCTCCATTGAGTCAAGAACTTGCTCCCGCATTTTTCGAACTTCAATTGTATTCGTCAATTCAAGCATCCTGTCTGCAAGCGTGGACTTGCCGTGATCAATATGCGCGATGATAGAAAAATTTCGTATGTTATTCATTGGCAGACCTATCCTAAACCAAGATCCTTAAAAAGACTATACGAGACTGGTATCCGGAGAGGTAGGCTTCGTGCGCCAAAATCTCTCTTTTAACGTACCCGCGATTATCGGCAATTCCTTATTTTTGAGCAAAGTGAGAGCGGCAATCCAAGCTGTTACTCCCAAGAAGGCTGAAATGACCGTTTGAGAGAAAACCCCCCAGAAAGTGTCCAAAGTAATATACTGCCCGAAAAATTTCAATGACAGATAAGATACAAAGCCCAGAATCACAGAGCTTGATACAACTTGAACAAATGACCTTGCGAGCAGTGTGGATGCTCCTTTCCAAATCTTCGTAAAATAAATCCACATAAGCACCGCTTCAAGAAAAGATCCGGATGAAAAGCCCAACGCCAGCGTTGCCACAGACGAGCCTGTAATATCGGGGATTTTCATAATTGCTTCCACAAAATATTTAAATGAGGGTATCTGTTCAAAGAGTTTCCAGAACAAAAATGAAAAAGCAATGATAGAGAAACCAGAGATGATAGTGATATAGAAAGGTTTCCCCGTAGACCCCATTGCATATAATCCCCTAATGCATAGAAGCACCATCGCTTGAAAAACAAGTGAGAAGGCAAAAAGCGCAAGAACCGCCGCCGTAAGACGGGTATCAGTCCAATCGAATTCTCCAGAGCCCAGCACGATACGCACTATATGCGCCCTAAGGACGATGAAAAGCGCTGTACACGGAATTATCCAAAATATGATGTGCTTAGCTGAGGCAATGAATTTAGCGAGAAAAGCATCCTTCTCTCCAGAAATGTAGAGCCTAGAAAGCGCCGGGAAAGCGGCGAGAGAATAGCTTACGCCAAATATAGATAGGGGCACAGACTGCAGATTCCAAGCGAAATTAAAAACTGTAATTGAACCTTCTGCCATAAGTGTAGCGAACGAGACTAGAACAAAAATTGCGATGTGAGATACCGACAATGCAATCGTCCTCGGCAACGCAAGATAGGCAATTTCTTTGATAAGAGCTAAATCTGGTTTAAAGGTAATTCTCGGAGCCAGGTGTAATCGCAGTATAGTCGGCACTTGGATCAAGAGGTGCAACATCGCCCCAAATATGACTCCAATAGCCAAGCCATAAAGCCCAAATGGTTTGTACAGGAATATAACACCAAGGATAATTCCAAAGTTGTAAAGGAGTGGACTTAGGGCGTAAACAAGAAAGCGGTTGTTTGCTTGGGCAAGACTTCCAAAAAGATTGGATATGCCAAGAAGAACCGGAGAGAGGAGAAGTATTCTCGTCATAAGTGATACAACTGAATTACTTTCTACTGAAAATCCTGGAAAGAGATGCGAAGTGATAGTCGGAGAAAAAATAAATATAATCGCGCCAATGGCTATGATAGACGCGAGAAAGACAGTGAATATGCTGTCTATGAACCTCCGAACGTTCGGCAAGCCCCTCAAGGTTTCCCTTTCAATGAAAGGAATGAGAACGGAAAGAGAGACCACAGAGCCGAGAGTTACAAACAAAAAATCCGGTATCCGAAAAGCGGCATAGTACAAATCAAGGTCAGCGCTAGCGCCGAATTGACTCGCCAGCAATTTATCTCTCACTAGCGCAAAAACCTGAGAGAGCAGAGCAAAAAAACCCAAGAGAAACGCGGCCTCGTGAAGGCCGCTGGTCTCTCTGCGTAATATTTTTAGAAACGCTTCAACCATATACTAAGTTCTGTCCTAACTATCAGTTTTCGTCAACGGGAAGTTCTGACCTCTTCTCTGGCTTGCTATCTATAGGTGGCGTGGCTCCAGTAAAGGGAGACTTATTCGCTTTGAGGTTTGAGAGAATTAAAGCAATTTCAGCATTATCCGGGTTACTTTTAGAAAGACCATCAAACTGAGCGACCGCCTCCTGCCTTCTTCCAAGCCTGTCTAGTGAAAGGCCCAAGAAATACTTTGCATTCGCATACTCCGGAACAATGCTGATTGCCGCTGTAAATGCATCCACTGCTCCAGTCCAATCGCTGGCATTGTATCTTAAGAGACCAAGTTGGAAATAGATTCCAGGATTACCGGGGGAAAGCACAGCAACGGTCTCAAGTGAAGGTATTGCCCTAGCCAAGTTGCCTTCCGTAACCTCAATTTGAGCAAGGAAGAAATGCGCTTCAGCATAATTGGGCTTTAGCGCAATAGCTTCATCAACATAAGCGCGAGCAGCTTTTAAATCTCCTTTAGAAGCCTCTAGTCTCGCTAAAAGGAGGGGAATTGAAGGTCCCTCAGGGTTAACCGACCTTGCTTTCTCATATGCCGCTTTAGCATTGTCATATGCCCCTGGAATAGAGAATGGCGCTGGAACCAAAGAGCCATAAACTTGAGCGAGGGTGAGCCAATTTTGGTACTCTTGGGGATTGATTTCCGTTGATCTTTTAGCGCTCTCTATGCTACCCGCAACAAGTTCTTGAAACTGCTGTCTTGCTTCTTCCGTAGAAATATCCGCATTTCCAAGAAGAGTGTTGACCTTAAGAATATAGAGTTCCGAAAGTCCTCTGTAGTAAGTATCTTTTGGGTCCAAGTTGATTGCTTTCACGACCAAGTCTTGGGCAGAATCAACATCTCCTCCATCTCTAACCTGAGTGATTCCGCCTTGAAACATAGATGATGCTATGGTCTTTTCAATTGAAGCATAGGCAACAGATAACCCGCCGACCAGCAAGACAACCATCAAAAGGATAGCAAGAAATGATAGCTTGGGAGACCGAGCAAGAGAATACTCAGAGAGACTCTGCATCTTTTCTATATACAGAGAAGCTAAAAACAAACCAGTGAAGAAAAATGCGAGCCCAAAGAGAGCTGGCCCAGGAACATAGAAGATGGACATGAGCCATAAGAAGAGCGCTGATAGAAAAGAGGAGAGAATTAAATATCGCGAAAATGAGTCAGACACTGGTTGAAATATTGAGCGCACGCCTGTCCATAGAAACATGACTAGAAAAAATAGTATTGAAATCAAGCCAAGTACTCCAGTTGTCGCAACAAATGATGGCAATGTTCCAATTCCCGAAGAAAAATTTGTATTCCAAAACAGAGTTTCATTTATCCCATCAGGTCTGTGCATCAGCCATTCGTAAGTAAAGGTATTTGGACCTGATCCGACGATTGGAGAATCTTTCAGAGTGTCTTTCACGACCATCAACGTTGATGTCCAATTAGGCCTGACCTCTACATAATTGGTGCCGAGCTTATTGGTCAAACTTTCACCGATGACAACACCCTTAAAAATGAAAGCAAGTGACAAGATAAGTAAAATCAAGGATCCCCACGATATTTTCCTTGAGCCTGCGGATACGCTATTCGATTCGGCGCTCGTCACCTCTCCTAGATTCCTGCGACTCTTCGCAAAATGGTCAAACGATATAACATAGAGAAAAAACAGAAGTGAAAAAACCGCGAGCATATACCAGGCTGTAGAGAAATTGGCAATCGCAAGGAGAACAAGAGACAGAATAAAAGTGCCTGTGAATATCGGCTTTGCAAGGCGTCCAAGTTCAATCATCTCTAGTGTAATTAATGAGAGAATTGCCGTGAGAGCGAAGAATATTGCCATATCATTCCAAGATCCGACAAGGGAGGAGGTCTTACCTGCAAATAGTCCAAATGACAAAGCGTCTGTTGAAAAGAATATTTTGATAATTTCATACATAGCCAGGAGCAGAAAGGCAGCTAGAAAAATCAAATAAGAGTAAAAGATTTTCTCTTTAGATTTGAATATAAATGAGGTAACAAGTGCCAAGATCGTGCCCGCGGAAATAAAAACAACTGAACCAACATCCAAGTTGTACCCGACAAATGACAAGCTCTTTGCTCCATTTGAAAGAGCAGAGATGATAAAGACTATCGGCAAAAGGATCAGAGAGAGCGTTAGTAAATTTTTTGGAAAGGCAATCCTAGCTTCTCTTATCAAGTACACAATATAGAGAGCGAGACAAAAAGCGCTACCAATAATGAAGAGGAGGGACTTAGACATTCCAACTGGCACTTCAGCGCCGGGGATGAAGAATAAAGGTAATAGAAATACAACGACTAAAACGCAGAATCTCACTACGCGCGATAAGCTAAATCTGTTACTCCCCTCTGGTAAAGTAGATGTTCCTTCCATATTGAATAAGATTACTCTAATAAATACATTTTTGTATGTGACAATTATATCAAATTAGAGCCATGAATCAACAAAATTATTCATAGAAAAAGACCCGCTTTAGGCGGATCTTTTCCTTTTTATTATCTGTACTATAAGCCGAATTCTGTACCCCGTGAGATAGCGCTTGCGCGACATCTCACGGGGCGACAGTCATTTATCTGGTTCCGACGTTACCGTCGGAATCTAGCGGCACAAACTGGATTCTAGAGACTAGTTTCTAGCAACCAGAGTACGGCCTTGCACGCAAGTAAGGATTTAGCTGTTGCACTTCCCAGGTCGCCTTGGGAATTCCCCCGTGAGACAGCGCTTGCGCGACATCTCACGGGGGCTTTCTCGCTTTCGCTTGAAAGCATCACTGTTCGCACCTCTTGGATTGCTCCAGATGGGTGTTACCCACTACCGTTTTGCTAACAATTGTTAGCGCGTGTTCGGACTTTCCTCCCCGCAAAGTATTTCTACCTCGCGAAGCGACTATCCATACAGACTAATAAATTATAACACCTCCTTGAACAAAGGCAAAGACTAAAATTCATCTTCTGCCAATCCCCCCGGAGGCGTCCCCCCCGGAGGCGTTGCCTCCGGGGGGAGATGTGCTACCATATTTATTAAATATGGCACAAAGAAAACAAACTTTTGCGACAGGCGAGTTTTACCATTTATACAACAGAGGAACAGATAAAAGGATCATCTTCGCAAATAAAACTGACTATGACCATTTCCTAAATTTAATGTATGTGTGCAACACAACAAGGAGTATAGAATTACGAGACATGGGTAAAAATTTTGAACGTGGAGAAACCATAGTCAACATCGGAGCGTACTGTCTGATGCCCAACCATTTTCACATTTTGGTGCATGAAAAAATAGACGGTGGAATTTCTAAATATATGCTTAAACTGATGACAAGTTATTCAATGTACTTTAATAAAAAGTACGATCGAACTGGAAAACTGTATGAGGGAGTATTCAAATCATCCCATGCAAGTAGCGATCCATACTTGAAATATCTCTATTCCTACATACACTTAAATCCTGCTAAATTGATAGATAAAAATTGGAGAAAAAAGACAAGGGATCCCTTAAAGTTACTAAAATTTACGTACAGTTATCCATATTCCAGTATCATGGAGTATGCCAACAGCAAATTTACAATCATTAATCATGCTCAATTCCCCGCCTTCTTCAAAGAACCGAGTGATCAGAAGAAGGAGCTCTTTGAATGGCTCGATTTTGAATGTTGACCCCGGAGGCGTTGCCTCCGGGGTTCGTTTAGCGGCCCATGAGGTAGAGTTGAGTGATTTCGGTAGTTGAGAGCGCTCGATTGTAGAGACGAACATCATCAATCTTTCCAAAATATCCAAAGGAACTGATGACCGTGCCAATAGTCGCTGAAGCGCTCGTATTGCTAATTGTACCAGTTTTCGCTGTAGGACCTGCAACTAATATTCCATCTACATATACATTCATATTTGCTCCATCCCAAGTGCATACGACATGGTGCCAAGTCCTTTGACTGATTGGATTACTTACACTTGTGGCTGTAGTTTCCGTGCCAATATCAATAGTGAATCTAACATTTGTGCCACCATTTATGCGACACTCATATGGATCTACCCCATTTGCAAGATCACGTTTTCCAAAAAAGATCTGAGAAGCTGTAGTGTTGGTTAAATATACCCATGCCACGATAGAGAGAGCGGTTGTTGGGGTTAGATTGGCTCCCGTCCCAAGACTTACGTAAGAACCGCTTCCATCAAAATTTAAAGCTTGTCCGACTTTACCAATGGTCGGGCCGGTACTCGTAGCAATTGTAGTTGTGCCACTATTTCCATTTCCAGACGAGTCAAAGATTTTTTTATCGGTACTCCAATCAATTTGATTTCCATCAAATGTCCAGTGACCCAAAAGACCATTAGTAAGTTTACTTGTAGGAGTTTTGTTAGCCACAACGGCTTTTGTCTTTTTATAGAGTTCCGTAACCTCTGTAGCAGTTAAAGCCCGATTGTACACACGCGCTTCATCAATAGAACCCTTAAGTCTGTTACCTATCGTCCCGTTGTTATCAGAAGCTCCGAGAAGGAATCTCATTCCGTTAGACAGTATTGTTCCTGTTACAGCAGAGGGGGATCCTGTCAAAACGCCATTTACATAAGTGCGAGCATCAGTTCCATTATAAACTCCTACAATGTGAACCCAAGTGTCTGCTTGCAAAGCCGGACTAGGAGTAACAGTATTAAATGCTGATCCACCAGAAGCAATAATGGTAAAACGAATAGAATTATTACCTTGTCGACGAATATAATACTGATTTGCGAATGCACCGTTTTCACCAGTAGAAACGATTGCCTCGTTAGATGCAATAGTCTTGTTAGCAAACTTAACCCAAGCCGACACTGTGACTGCCGAAGTATTTAAATTAAGCGCAGCAGGCGTTCCCATATTCACATAATCATCACTTCCATCAAAGGTTAAGCTTCTTCCTATCTTGCCATAGCCCCACCCACTTGTGGCGCTGGCAGGATTTGCAAAACCAGACATTGAACCGTTTGATCCATGTCCTGAAAAATCAGTCACGATTGTGGATGTACCTTCATTGAGCGACCAGTAGCCTACAAGACCGAGATTGTTGGGAGGCTTGTGAATTACAGTACCGGTTGATGGCTTTACGGTTACAGCAGAATTGACTACGTCAGTAGGCAGAATTAGGAATATAGAAGTAAGAATTAGGAATGTTCCAAATAAATGCCATCTACCATTCCCTACTTTGCGATATGTAATTTTTATATTTTTAATCATCAAATTTTCACGCTTTAGATTTTCCGAGGTCCGACCTTTTTAAATTCCCAAGGTCGGACCTCCAAA
>MHVX01000003.1:18769-18993 GCA_001823875.1 Candidatus Zambryskibacteria bacterium RIFCSPHIGHO2_12_FULL_43_12b | reverse complement strand
AGAAGACTATACAAGTGGCAAGCTGGAAGATGCTTTCCAAATCTTTACGGTCTTTGCCTGAGAAATGGCACGGTCTCCAGGACGTAGAAGAGAGATTTAGGCACCGTTATCTTGACACT
Source organism: Candidatus Zambryskibacteria bacterium RIFCSPHIGHO2_12_FULL_43_12b (assembly GCA_001823875.1). GTDB lineage: Bacteria > Patescibacteriota > Minisyncoccia > Phycocordibacterales > Zambryskibacteraceae > 12-FULL-43-12b. Next base: position 18,874 of record MHVX01000003.1, on the reverse strand, counting down.
CTCATGAACAAAGAGGTAAGGGAAAGATTCAATCTCAGGGTGAGGATGATGAATGAGATAAGAAATTTTTACAATGAAGCGGGATTTTTGGAGGTGGAAGTTCCT
>MHVX01000003.1:13252-18753 GCA_001823875.1 Candidatus Zambryskibacteria bacterium RIFCSPHIGHO2_12_FULL_43_12b | reverse complement strand
CAGGAGGAGCGACAGCGCGACCTTTTACCACACATCACAATGCGCTGGATATTGATTTCTATCTTCCTGTTGCTCAAGAACTTTATCTCAAGGAACTATTGGTTGGCGGTTTTAACAAAGTATATGAAATGGGAAGGAGGTTCAGAAACGAAGGTATTGATACCACTCACAATCCGGAGTTTACAATGCTTGAGTCTAATGAAGCGTATGCTGATGCCAAGAGCCAGAGAGAGTTTATTGAAAAGCTTTTCAAGACCTTGATTAAAAAACTTTTTGGCAAGAGTAAGATTATCTATGATGGGCAGACAATAGATTTCGCTCCTAAATTTACCGTCATTTCATTCTATGATCTTCTGAAGAGGCACGCTCTTATTCCTGATCCGGATACTATCAGTCGCAACGAAGCGGCGATAAAGGCAAAACAGCTCGGCGTAAAAGTGGAAGACGAATCTTTAGATAAGATTTTGGATAATATTTATAAAAAGACCGCGCGTCATAAGCTCATACAGCCGACTTTCATCATAGATTATCCTGTAGCAATGAATCCATTTGCTAAGAGAAAAGAAGATGACCCGTCTCTCATTGACCGATTCCAGCTTGTGGTGGGAGGTATGGAGCTAGTGAATGCATTCTCTGAACTTAATAATCCGATTGACCAAATAGAGAGATACTTGGAACAAGATAAAAAGGGCGCGATGGGAGAAGGAGAAGTGTCGCCATCAGACCAAGAATATTTGGAATCAATGGAATATGGCATGCCACCAAATGGAGGGATTGGAATTGGGATTGACCGTCTGGCCATGCTTTTAACCGATACACGAAACATTAAAGAGGTTATTTTATTTCCGACACTGAAACCGAAAGAATAATTTCTAAATGTAGCTATTTTTAAGGCAAATTGATGAAAATCTGAATTGTGATATATTCAGGTCGGAAATCCTCAAAGGGGATAAGATGAAGATACTTTGCTCGAGATGCAGGGAAGAGGTGGAGAAGGGTAGAAAGTGCCCTTCATGCGGGTATGATCCTGCAGAGACAAATCAATCCGAGGAAGGTCTGTCTAGAAAGGAGCCTTGTCCACAATGTGATTTTTTGTATGACGGGATAAGGTGCGAAGAGTGCGGATACGAATACAAAGGCTAGTAGTTATAAACCTGAATCAAAGGAGTAGGCCATGCTTGAAAGGGTCGGAGAGGGCGATGATGTGGTCTTTCCCGCTCAAGAATCAGCTGGTATCGCAAACGAGTCTGACCGTTGTCTTGATTCGTTTGATATCATCGCATACTCTTGCGATGGTCATCCTGGACTAACAACAGCTCAAGTAACTCACGTTGAGAAGTGTGCTGACTGCAAGAGGCGAGTAGGGGTTGTTGGCGCTCTACTCAATAGGAAGCCAGAACCTACGAGCATTTTCTGTCCGGGATGCAGTGCAGAGTTGGATGGAGCGGAGTGTAGTGCCTGCGGATACAATATCTGCACTGGCTAATGATGAGACACCGAGGTTTAAGTACAAACCTCGGTGTGTTTTTAATTAATTTAAAGAGAAAGGCTTCGTATCAGGAGAATTTGGGCAAAGCCAGTAGAATTTACCGGCTTCCAGCGCCTTGGCCGAGCTGTCCCTTCTTGTGCCAAAGACAATATCAGCCCAAGTGAGAAAGACATTAAGGTTAATGTTATTTTTGTGATGATGCATGAAATGATTGTTATCAATATGTCTAAAATATTTTCCTAGGAAAAAGTTAGAACCGCGAAATAATTTTTGCACCTTTCTGTCAATTGCGTATCCAATTCTTTGAGTTCTGCTCAGCGATTCTCTTACACTCTTCTCTCTCTTTATAAGTATCTGGGTCGCTTCATGAAGCACATTTTCAATATTTGCTGTGGCAACACTGAGCTTAAGGGTGTCAGAATTGTATTTTGCCTGCTCATGCAGTCTCTCAATGAGTTCAGTGTCAAACAAAATTGTAACTTGCTGATTCAACCTTGCGTTGTGATCAACAATTTCTTCTATTGCATTACAGACTGTATCAAGAAGAGGTTTTGAGAATCTTAAATTGCCATCCCTCCTCTCCTTTCCGCCTTGCATTAAGTCTCCAAGAACTCTGTTTATAGTAAGTCTTCTTTCGCCGATTACGTGCATATAATGGTGGTTTATTTCATATCCCATATATCCGATTAGCGATGCCAAAAAAATACCTAGAATAAAAGAAAAATCTGTCCATCCAAAACTCATTTCAGATACAACTAGAAACGAGTAGAGTCTGTTTAGAGCAAGTGCATATCCGATCGCGATGCTCAGGATTAAGACTACATGTGTCCAATGAAAGTGAATTACAACATTTTCATTAACAATATCTCTGTAATAATGAGCCGGACCTCTAAAGGCTGCATGATGTACGTCATTATGAGCGTGGGCAGAGGCTCTGTTGAACCACTTTCTTTTATCATGCGGAACATGGAGCATGTGCTTATGCACTAGCCATTCAACAGGCGAGATGATTATCAAACCAGGGATAAATCCTGCTAGAAATGATAGAACTATCACCTAAATATTATAACACAAAATTAGCTTAATTATATGGCTTTACTAAGTCATATTTTATACTTGACTTTTATATATAAATCATGCTATAATTGTAACAGTAGTTCTCGCAGTATGCAGTCTTACGTTGTACTTCCTCGGAGGGGAAATGCGTAACGCAACTCGGTTGCTTGTCGCTGTGCTGATGAGTCTCATCATCATGCCGTTTACCGCCCGCGCGCAGGTGCGAATCTCGGCGGTGGGGGTTGGATCCGGTCAGGACCCGATTTCAAGTGGGATCAGCGCTTTTGCTCGGTTTGAAACACTGGACTCCACCAAGTACGGAGAGCTGGTGTTTCAGCAGGAGCAGGCATGGATCACGTTCGGGCCCGCCCTCAAGGGCAAGATCAAGGGGTTCGTGAACGCCTCCGTCGGGCACTTCCAGGGTGAAGCCTGGGTTGGTCCATACGCTGTTTTCTCTGTTCCACTGGCGACGGTTGCCGGAAAGGAACTTTCTCTCGGTACCTTGCAGTGGCCGGTATTCTTCCTTACTGGAGAACCTCGTGACTGGAAGACGGCCAATGACGGTGTGAGGAATCCGGAGAACTTGAAGATTGGATATCTGGGTCTCATCAGCGTGACATGGGGGCCGGTGACGGTCTCCCATGGGTGGCTCAATTTCATGGATGATCCATGGAACAAGCTACCTGGCGCGAGTCTCACGATTCCAATCACTGGGGAAGTGACGACGACTTCAAGCTTCACATGGGACAGCAATGCCGGAAGGGCGCTGCTGTTCATGGGGGCGAGCTGGTCGCCGCGACGAGGATTGGGAAGTGATGTTGGTTGGCGCCGAGGTCTTGCTAGACCTCGGCGCTTTTCATTTTGAAAATAGTATATTGACCAAAGCAATAAAATGCTTATAGTTTGCAAAGATTTGTCCAAATGGCAACCTACCTTGAGGTGCTTATGACAGCGTTCGTCAATCACGATGCCACCTTGCAAGGTGGCATGCGCGATTTTGATGATTCATCGCTTGTGAGATCTTATTTAGCCGGCGAAGAAAGAGCCTTCAGTGAGCTTGTTAGGAGGTATGAGAAACGTCTTCAGAACTTCGTGTTTAGAGCCACTGGTGATACGAGTCGCGCCGAGGACTTGGTGCAAGAGACATTTCTTAGAGTCGTCCGGCATCTCCACAGGTTTGACCATACGAAGAAGTTCTCAACTTGGATTTACCACATTGCATCGAATCTTGCCAAGAATGAATTGCGTAATAGGTCGCGCGATCCCGTTGTATTATTTCAGCGGCTTGAAGATAACAAGCGGGATGACGAACGGCAAATTCAATTTGTTGATCCAAAAGGGGATGCTGACAGACTCCTTAAACTTCACGAGCATCAAGATTTGATTTCACAAGCCGTAAGGGTTATGCCAGTTCATCACAAGGAAGTGTTCATTCTTCGTGAAATGGCCGATTACACGTACGAAGATATTGCAGTCATCACCCAAGCGGAATTAGGAACAGTAAAATCTCGCTTAAATAGAGCTCGCGAGGCTTTTAAAGCGGCGATTCAGCAAATGGGATTTGACTATATAGAGGGGCCACTTTAGAGTGGCCCCTTTTGACAAGTTGTGGGAAATGTGTAATGTATCGCATAGATGGATAGTTCACTTGGAAAGTCTTTGCACCCCTCACTTTAAGCCGCTTTGCGGCGAGGACAGAAATGGCTACTCTTGGCAATTTGCTCGCTCGTCAACTTCAGAGCAGACTTGGGGCTTTGTCAGCTACTGCAAGCGCAAGTTTGGCAAGTATCAGAGACGAACTTGCGTCACTTGTCTCTCTGTTCGGAGAAAAGGCAATAAAGCTAGCCGTAAACGGCAGAGGAAAGTCGCGTTATCCTATCCTTGCCTATTTGCTGGCTGGAAGGCAGAGTGGTAAGAGGGTTGCCAAGCCAAGCAATGCGGCGATGACTCAGGATGATTCTGAGACGAAGCCTGCATCACGGCAGGTGAATCAGAAGAAGCGGAAGAAGACGAAGAAGACCCAAAAGCGGAGAGCGCTCCCAAAGCGACAACCGAAGAAGGCAAGGGTCAAGAATCGCAAAGCTGCCAAGAAGATTTCAAAGGCAGCCCCTTCTGTCAAAAAGGCAGGTAGCAAGGGCTCGGTCCAGCCCTTCAAGGACACAAAAGACGCGATTCTCAGAATTCTTCGCGGATGGTTTACGAAGGAGCGATACGAATTCTCAACTTCCGATGTCACTCGCGAGCTCAGGAAGGAGGGGATTGCATTTCATCAAGCACATCCGGGCGTTGTCTTGTCTCAGTGTGTCAAGAACCTGAGCAGGAAGAAAGGGCGCGTTCCTGGAAGTACTCGTGATGTGTACATCTATACCATGGAGTCGGAACCCGCAGTGGGTAAGGCTAAGCAGAAGAAATAGGTTTTTCAAGGTTTCAACGGCTCGGGACTACAATCTCGAGCCGTTTTCTTTTGTTGCCAAGAACATGTTCTGTGTGATACTCTTGCCGAAGATTATTTATATCCAGGAGGGATTGTGCACAGAGATGAACTTGTTCGATTGGGCACAGTACCGGCTGAACTTGAGGAGGAAATTCCTCAAAAATCGCCGTTTCGCGACGTGCCACTGACATGTCCGTGTCCGACAACTGTAAGAAACACTGTGGAGTCAATCGGGACGACCTGTCAGGACATTTTCAGACGGGCGATGCATGTGGATGGCTATCCGGAGGCGTTTTCCAGAGCCATCTTTGTTCTTTATTGTCTCGCTGGATCAAGTCCCGAACTAGTTCCGCGTGTTGTAATGGATTATTGCGCGCAAGTCCGTATTGGGCCAAAGGTACTTGGAAGAAGCATGGACAAGTGTATGGGCTGTTGGTTGGATAGGCCAGAGCTAGAGAGACTGAAAAGCGCCTACACGATGATTCTTCCGGATGTCGATTCAGAGACTCTGACCGCGCTTTC
>MHVX01000003.1:8460-13216 GCA_001823875.1 Candidatus Zambryskibacteria bacterium RIFCSPHIGHO2_12_FULL_43_12b | reverse complement strand
TGAAAGAAGCGAGCTGGAGCAGGCTTGGGCGGATATCAAGAGTTCTGGTATTTTGGAAAATCTTGATGACACTTTTGACAGTCTCATCCACGATGAAGGTTCATTGGGATAGGAATAAGACCGCAGAGATTTCTCTGCGGTCTTCTTGTTAATTTACCCAGGTGATGGTAGTGTTTTTGCCAGAACTTTCCAACGGAGAGCCAAATGACGAATCTGGCCCTAGTAAAAGATACTCAAGAGGGTGGCAAAGAATACAAGTGGGTTACTCTGCTTGCAAAAGCCAGGAAGGCCTTGGAGACAGGAGAATTGGTAACTGTTTCTCCAGACAAAATTCGTAGAATGGAGGGGCAGCCGCGCACGTATTTCAACCAGAACAGCATTTCGCTACTCGCTGATTCAATGGAATCCGTCGGCCAGTGGCAACCGGGGACTATCCGTAGAGTCAAGGCCGGAGCTCCGATAGAATTTGAACTTCTTGACGGCGAGAGGCGTTGGAGAGCGGCTCTTCACAAAAAACTTCCTTATCGAGCATTACTAGTTGATGTGGAGGATGAGGCAGTTCCGTATATTGTTGCGGCTGTTGCTAATTTCAATCGAGAAAATCACACACCGATTGAAATATCCGACGCAATTGAAAGGCTGTCTCAAATGCGCATCCCTCTAAAGGAAATAGCCAGCGTTCTCGGACTGTCAGAAAACTGGGCGGGACGCATTCACGGCTTACAGCGGCTGCATCCCAAAGTCAGGGAAATGCTTGATCCCACTTTGCCGAAAGAGAAAACCTTGCCAGTGCTTGCTGCAATCGAGATCTCAAGACATGAGCAGAGATTTCAATTGCAACTTGCAAACAGGATTCTGTCGAGAAAAGTCAGTCTGAAGATTCTTCGGGCGGAAGCGGCAAAAGTCTCAAAAGCTGGTGGTGGCTACATCCGCGCCCAGAGGTCAGAACCTGTAAGAGTTTGGCAGTCAGTTCAAAGTCTTTCTCGACAGGCATTGCGGGTTCTAACGGATCTAGAGTTTACCCTGAAAGGGAACGGATCCTTTACCGCAATTGATCAGAGATCCAAGAGTGAAATCAGGAGGGTCCTTGATAGCCTGGAAGAGGCGGCCAAGAAGGGTGACAAGTGCCAGCAGTTGATTAAGAAGCATCGTTCGGAGGATTAGAGATTCTTCTGAATTTGGACACCGAGGTTCGTATGAACCTCGGTGTTTTCTTTTGTTTAAATTTGAAGTTAAAACCTAGTACCTAAAAGCGGGAAGCTATATTGAACCATAGTTCACTAAATAAGTGGATAAATAGTTTCATGCAGTGGGAAACAGTGTTGTAAACTGTGTAACAGGTGGGAAGAAGTGGGAAAAATGAGATACAGCGAATCTTTTTTCCCAACAATCGTCATTCATCACTTGCTGTGTCATATCTCGGTGTAAGGTCGGTATGTAGGAGAGTTGGTCCTACGTAACGCAGTAATAAGACACAGATGACGCAGTAAGTGAGGGGTGATGAGCCCCGCATGCATGTGAGGTGAGAGGATTTAGGAGATTTGATCTACGACACTAGGTCAATCATCCCAATACTTATTATTAATAAATAATCTTTCTCTGTGTAATTGAGATTTTGCCATTTATCTCAAGCCACATCTTAAAAAGGAGAAAGCTGAAATAAGTACGGGATAAGAATTTTCTAAGCTCGTTCCTCGCAAAGTAAATTCTTATGTTTATCGGCGAATACACACATACGGTTGATGAGAAGAAGCGCATCTCATTGCCGTCAAAATTTAGAAAAGGTCTCGGAGGCAAAATTGTAGTTACAAAAAGTCCCGATGCCTGTCTTCTCGTGTATCCGCCCAAAGCATGGGAGAAGATAGCCGCGACACTCGGCTCTCTCCCGATGGGTCAGAGAGACAATCGTGATTTCGGTAGGTTTATGCTTGCCGGCGCGGTGGAGGTGGAGGTGGATTCAATCGGTCGTATTCTTATTCCGGATTTTCTCCGCGACTTTGCGGGGATAAAGAGCAAAGTGGTTTTCGCTGGCCTCTTCGACAGGATTGAAGTCTGGAATGAGAAAGAGTGGGCCGAGAAACGCGAGCTTATAGAAAAGCAAGCAGAAGGAATGGCAGAGAAATTAGGGATCTAGTATGTCCCACGTACCTGTTCTTTTACATGAAGCAATAGAGGGTCTCTCCATAGTTGATGGGGATGTCGTGGTGGATGCAACTTTGGGAAATGCGGGTCACTCGCAAGCAATCCTCAATTTGAAGAAAGATATTCGTTTGATCGGGATTGATCTTGACCGCCAAGCGATTGAGAGAAGCAAAGAAATTTTGGGAAGTGATAAGCGTGTTACGTTTGTATGCGAAAGCTATCGCAATCTCAAAGTGATTTTGGAAAAGCTCGGAGTCAAGGAAATAAATAAAATCCTCTTTGACTTCGGCTTCTCATCGGATCAGATAGCCCAGTCGGGAAGAGGTTTCTCCTTCCAAAGCGACGAACCTCTTCTAATGACTTTCAGCTCCAATTCGGAGGACGGCGCGCTTACGGCATACGAGATTGTGAATTCATGGAGCGAGGAAGATATACGCAAAGTTATCAGGAACTACGGAGAGGAGAGATTCGCGGGACGCATTGCCAAGGGGATAGTCAAGGCGCGTGAGAAGAAGCCGATCGGCACAACATTTGAGCTTGTGGATGTGATAAAGGCCTCTACACCGTTTGCATATCACAGAGGGCGAATCCATCCCGCAACGCGCACTTTTCAGGCATTGCGGATCGCGGTAAATGACGAACTTGAGGCAATACAGGAAGGTCTGGAAGAAGGATTCAGGCACTTGGCGGTAGGGGGGCGAATCGTGGCGATTTCATTCCATAGCCATGAAGACAGAATAGTGAAACATATGTTCAGAGCATGGAGTGATGCAGGGGTAGCAAATTTGATTACGAAGAAACCAATCACCCCGTCGGATGAAGAGCTTCTAAACAATCCAAGAGCGAGGAGCGCGAAGATGAGAGTTTTAGAAAAAATATGAAAGTAAAAGTAATAAATTTACATAAAAACACAAGACTATTTTGGCTTATGGCAGTGGTTTCCATTTGCTCTATTGGCCTGTACATATATTCGGTGAATGCCACAGTCAGAGCGGTGGCAGAGAGACAGCAGATTGAAACCGAGCTTTCAGAGCGCATTGCCCGCATTGGCGAGCTTGAATTTGAATACATAGGACTTAAAAATAGCGTGGATCTCGCGCTTGCCAGTGAAATGGGCTTTGCTATGGCTCAGCCGACAGCCTATGTTTCTAGAAACGAATCTGTAGCGCTAGCTTCCGGAGGCTCTTTCTCAAGATAGTAAATCTATTTTAAGGTGTGGCTTAAGCGGTCTAACAATGTAAAATGTTTTCATGCAGAAAAGAGAATCGCCATCCCGAATTAGAGTCATCTCAATTTTTATAATATTTTTTGCGCTTGTACTGGTTGGAAGACTATATTTTGTTCAAATTGTTCACGGAGAGGAGTTCACGAGTCGCGCGGATAGACAATATGTAAGATCAAATTACGATTATTTTAATCGGGGTACGATATATTTTGAAACAAAAAACAGTGAGCCGTTCTTGGCGGCTTCACTGAAGACTGGCTACATAGTCGCGATAAACCCAAAACTGATAAATAATCCAGATGTCGTTTTTGAGAAACTCGCCTCGGTTATTTCCATTGGAAAAGATGACTTTATGGAGAAAGTGAAAAAGATTGACGATCCATACGAGGAGGTGGCGAATAGGCTGACGTTTAATGAGGCAGAGGAGATAAAGGCTCTAAGATTAGATGGTGTATCCACTTATGCAGAGAGATGGCGATACTATCCAAGCAATTCTCTTGCCGCGCACGCGCTTGGATTTATTGCATACAATGAAAACGAATTGGCGGGCCGCTATGGTCTGGAGCGTTACTATGAGGAAACACTTAGGAGGAACAATGATAGCGTATTTGTAAATTTCTTTGCAGAAATTTTTTCCAACATTCAAAACGGACTTTCAAAGGAAGCAGAGCTTGAAGGAGATGTGGTAACGTCCATTGAGCCTTCGGTTGAACTCTTTTTGGAAAGAGAACTCTCCAAGCTTAGAGAATCGTGGAATTCAGATTATGCAGGTGGGATTATTATGAATCCACGGGATGGATCAATCGTTGCCATGGCCTTGTCTCCGACATTTGACCCCAATAATCTCAAAGCCCAGAGCGGCTCATCCATATTCACAAATCATATTGTAGAGAGCGTCTATGAAATGGGGTCAATTATCAAGCCGCTTACTATGGCGGCGGGTATTGATAGCGGGGCGATTAGCGCAAATACAACTTACTTTGACGCAGGCACTCTCACTCTGGACAAGAAGACGATATCAAACTTTGACGGACGCGGCCGGGGAATTGTGAGTATGCAAGAAGTTCTAAATCAATCTCTAAACACGGGAGTCGCATTTGCCGTAAGGACAATGGGGAAGAGAGTGTTTGCGAAATATATGAAGAGTTATGGGCTTGGGGAAGAGACAGGTATTGATCTTCCCAACGAAGTGCATGGACTTATTGATAACCTAGATAGCCCGCGCGATATTGAGTATGCTACGGCGTCTTTCGGACAGGGCATTGCCATGACTCCCATTGAGACTATCAGAGCTCTTGCGACGTTGGGAAATGGGGGCAAGCTTGTGAATCCGCATATCGGAAAAAGAATAAATTATCTTATCGGCGGTTCAAAAAAGATTGATTTGGG
>MHVX01000003.1:0-8433 GCA_001823875.1 Candidatus Zambryskibacteria bacterium RIFCSPHIGHO2_12_FULL_43_12b | reverse complement strand
AGCTCTCCTGGGTGGAACAGTAAAAATGGAGCATTATTCTATTGCCGCAAAGACCGGCACAGCGCAGATTTCCAATCCGAATGGTGGAGGCTATTATGAAAATAAATTTCTACATTCCTTCTTCGGTTATTTTCCAGCTTTTGACCCGAAGTTTATAATCTTTCTATACCAGTATGATCCTAAGGGAGTGAAATATGCTTCCGAAACTCTTACCCATCCATTTATGGATATTACAGAGTTTCTGATTAATTATTACGAGATTGCGCCCGATAGATAGGAGGGAGAATTAGTTATAGGAATTAAGAATAAGGAGCAAAGATGATAAGATGAAGGCATGAAGAGCGTGCTTAAAAATCTAGTCGTGCTTGTCCTAACTTGGGAGGCAAAGCTAGTGCTCAAAAAGTACAAGCCTAAGATTGTGGCTGTAACGGGGAGCGTGGGTAAGACATCAGCAAAAGATGCTATTTATACTGTACTTTCAGGCTCTCTCTTTGCGCGTAAGAGCGATAAGAGTTTTAACAGTGAAATAGGAGTTCCGCTGACAATCCTTGGATGCCGGAACGGCTGGAACAACCCCTTTATATGGCTTCGCAACATTATTGAGGGGATAATGCTTATCATCTTGCCAAACCATTATCCCAAATGGCTTGTGCTTGAAGTTGGTGCTGATAGGCCGGGAGATATTGAAAATCTTTCTAAATGGATTGCGCCTGATATCGCTGTCGTAACCAAGCTAGCCGATGTGCCTGTGCATGTAGAATTTTTTGAAGACGCTGAGGCTTTGTACAGAGAAAAAGCATTTCTGGTACGGGCGGTAAAAAATGACGGGGTGGTAATCTTAAACTCTGATGATGAAGACGTCTTATCAATGCGAGAGCAGACAACAGCCAGAACCTTGCTATTCGGCACAAAATCTCCAGCAGAAGTGATTGCTACAAGTTACAGAGTATTGTATGAAGAGACTGACATGAATAAGACTCCCAATGGCATTGTCTTTGATGTTTCTCACGGCAAGGAATTTGCAAGAATAAATATTTTCGGGGGCCTGGGACTTCAACACCTCTATTCAGCTCTTGCCGGAGTGGCTGTGGGGAGAGCTCTAAACATTAAAATTGAGAAGATATCAAAGTCATTCTTCAAGCACGAAACTCCCCGCGGACGCATGAAGATATTGCGTGGTGTAAAGGACTCAATTCTTATTGATGATTCTTACAATTCATCTCCGCTCGCGCTTATGGAGGCTCTCAATACGCTGGAGCTTATTGAAACTACTGGCAGAAAAATCGCGGTGCTCGGAGATATGCTGGAGCTTGGCAGATTTTCGCCAGATGAGCATAAGAAAGCGGGTGAGAAGGTGGCGAAAGTCGCTCAAATACTTTTTACAATAGGTGTGCGGGCTAGGGGCATTGCGGAAGGGGCATTAAACGCTGGAATGTCGGAAAAAGATATCTTTCAGTTTGAAGATTCAGGCAAAGCTGGCAAGGAATTAGAACAAAAACTTAAGTCTTATGATGTGGTGCTTGTGAAAGGGTCTCAAGGAATTCGTACGGAGAGGGTAATGGAGGAAATCATGGCAGAGCCAGAGCGCAAAGATGAGCTTCTGGTAAGACAAGAGAGGGAGTGGATTAGGAGGTAACAGTAGACTCCAAACAAGGTGGAGTTTTTTGTTAACATGACCCTAACGATACCAGATTCAAAACCCTTTGTTGATCTGTGCAAGAAAATGGCCGCTATACACCATGGGTTTCAAGAGCATTCTCTATTTTCGTTACCTCCTGACTATCAGAAGTTAACTCGCTTACCATCTGCCGGACACCCCAATAGAAGTTCACAACATCAAGAGTTTTCTCTTTTATTCCTTCACCCTTAAATTCTACATCTCTGTAAGTTAGAGCAATTCCTGGTGATGTGTCTGAATTGCTTATTCTCTCTAAATACTGAGAGGACGGAACCCCAACCCTGCCTATGTTTATTACAAAGTTACCCCTCGTCCGTAGTCCAAGTGCATGGCTTAGAGGGTTACGGAAATTATCATAGAGATCCTCCGCAGCTACTTCTTTGGTAGTTCCATACGGTGGTTGTTGACTCCATGGGTAATAATCCAACATTACCTTAATAAATTTTGTGCGCGCTACGCCAGTTGTATCAAAATTACTTTCCCTTAAAGCTGCTAAGCCACTCACTAACGCTAGAAGAGAGTTGGCTGCTGAAATATGACAGGACGCATTAAGACCAACTTCAGGTTTGGGTAACTGCAACATACAGAAAACATCCTCAAATTGAGGATTTAAATGCTGCTCAATAAATCTCTTGAGTCGAGAGGGCGTGTTTTCGTTTAGACTAAGAGGAGTGTAAGGCATTCGGGTTCAATGTACCGTTAGGGGGTTTGAAGAGCACATTGAAACATTCAAAACCGTGGTTCCCAAATTCCAACATTTCAAACCCAGATTCCGCTGTGGCGTAGATGGGTAATCCAGACGATGGATGGGCATATGAATCATTTTGTGACCTTACGGGGAATCGAACCCCGATTTGAGCCTTGAGAAGGCTCCGTCCTAACCGTTAGACGATAAGGCCTAGTCAGAGAAGAATAGCTAAAATTGTCGCCTGAATCAAGAACAGCCTTAGAATTTTTTGTTAATTTCATTTACATATTGCTGATTGTGTTGTAATGTAGTCGGTGGACCGCGTATTATAGAGAGGAGACAAAATGAGACGAGAGAGGAGATGGTTTATTGAGCACAGAGACGACGACACGAACAAAGCAGTTGCTCGTCGTTTGCAGGACCCCGAAAATGCTCCTTGTATCCGCAAATGCGAAAGAGGAAAGACCTTAAAGGTCTGGGAATGTAGTCTTGATGACAGAGACTACTTCATCAATTGCAAGGAGGCTCAAGGTCTAGATTTCAGAGTCTGGATTGCTTTGGGAGAGGACAAGCTGCGGCGCTGGTATCCGAACACTGCAAAGCGAAAGGCTATCAAGAGCGTTGCGCTTATCGCTCAGATGATCCGAGCTCATAGGATTTCAGGCGCACCAACCGCCACTCATTGAGTGGCGGTTTTGTTATAATATTACGATGCAGACCGAATTCGCTCAAAAAGTTTATAAAATTGTTAGCAAAATCCCAAAAGGGAAGACTCTTTCGTATAAACAAGTTGCCAAGCTTGCTGGAAGACCTCTTGCGCACAGGGCTGTCGGAAATATTTTAAATAAAAACAGAGATCCCAAAGTGCCATGCCATAGGGTAATAAAATCTGATGGGACAATTGGTGGATATGCATGGGGAAATTGGGAGAAGAGAGTAAAGCTTAGAGAGGAGGGAGTGATTGAGTAAGGGAGTGATTGAGTAATAGAGCAAAACAGTATACTTATCACTGTCTACTTCTTACTCCTTGATGGTATAATATTTTTATATGGCCATTGGTTCTTTTGCGCCTGAATCAAAGTTTAAAAACCCCGAGGAGGAGAGAGCATACTTGCACTCCGAGCTAGAGCGCGTGGAAAGGCAACTTGGCGGTGAAGTGAACGACTCTCAAAGGGAGAGGATTATTGCTGAAAATCTAGGCACGTACAAAGCTACTCCTGTAGAAGATGTTCTACATGATAAGTTTGCCATACAGAGCCATGAAGTGCGTTCTGTGGTGGACAATCTCGCCCCGGAGCCACACGATAGAAAAGTAGAAGAACTGCTAGCTCTCCTTACTGCCAAGGGTATAAAAAATGTTTTAACAATCGTTGAAAAGATGGGGGATTCGCATTTGGAGGACGATTTTCATCGTTTTTTGGTGCAATACGTCAAGAAAGGATTACCAGTTTCCGGTCTTCCAGAAAGAGCTCCGCTTTCAAAGGCGCTACACATGACACTCTATGAAGTGGTGCTTCCGGAAAACACAGAGGAGCAGGATAGGGGACTTAAGGAAATACTTTCTGGCATGGAGCAATTTTATTCTGGAATGCTTTCCGTTTCGCCTGAGAAGAATCCAGGCGAAAATCATATTGTGCTAGAAATTGCCAACAGCGAGGGAAGCGAAGAGTTTGTGTTCTATGTTTCGGTGCCTGACAGCAAGAAAGATCTTTTTGAAAAACAGATTCTTTCTATATTTCACAATGCGCGCGTAAATGAGCTTGTGGATGATCACAATATCTTTAATCCCACCGGCGTCTCTGCCGGCTCGGTGGCTGTATCAACAGGCAATCCTATTTTTCCACTCAAGATTTACGAGAACTTTGACCATGACCCTCTCAATGTCATTCTGAACAGCTTTTCAAAAATCAATAAACAAGGCGAAGGCGCATGTCTCCAAGTACTTATGACTCCAGCAGGGGATACATACCAGAGGAAGTATAAAAATGCGATTGAGAGGATTGAAAAGGGTACTCCGCTCAAAGAAGCCATTGATTTGCCAGAGTCGGTGGGAGGAGAAATGGTCAAGACTTTCAAGGAACTATTTTCTTCAACACCAAGTAAGAAAGATGGTGAAGAGAAAAAGCCTATTGATACTGAAGCGGTGGCAAGAATAAAAAAGAAAATTGAAAAACCGATTGTGAGAGTGTCGGTCAGACTTATCGCGTCCGCGGAAGATGAGAAAAGAGCGAGCGATATTCTCTCTGATCTTGAATCCGGATTCAACCAGTTCAGTGATACGCAGGGGAACGGCTTAAAATTTAGGAAGTTAAAAGGGGGCAATCTGCGCAAGTTTCTCCGACATTTTGCCTTTCGTGCCTGGAATAGCGACGAGGCAATCCCTATCAATATTGCTGAACTCACTACTCTTATGCATTTCCACACGCTTGCGCTTAAAGGAGTATCTCAACTCAAGGTTGCAAAGACCGGTAGCGCCCCAGCGCCCCTAGATTTGCCTAAAAGCGGTACATTGCTTGGAATAAATCATTACCGCAACATCAATACAAAAGTGTATTTGGCCGACGAAGACAGATTGAGACATTTTTATACCATTGGTCAGACAGGTACGGGAAAATCCACTTTGCTTAAAAACATGATTATTCAAGACATTGCTCGCGGCAATGGCGTCTGCATGATAGACCCGCATGGTTCGGATATTTTGGATGTGCTTTCCAATATTCCAAAGGAAAGGATGAAAGATGTCATATATTTTGACCCGAGCTACACAGAGCGGCCAATGGGGCTCAATATGCTGGAGTATGATAGAAAGTATCCTGAGCAAAAGACCTTTGTCGTTAACGAGCTTTTCAATATTTTCCAGAAGCTTTACGGCGCGGTGCCAGAATCTATGGGGCCGATGTTTGAGCAGTACTTCCGAAACGCCACGATGCTTGTCATAGAGGACCCAGATTCGGGCTGCACACTTCTGGATGTCTCCAGGGTGCTTTCTAACAAAGAATACAGAGCACTCAAGCTCTCTCGTTGCCAGAATCCAATAGTCAATCAATTCTGGAGGGAGATTGCAGAGAAAGCGGGTGGGGAAGCGTCTCTCGCGAATATTGTGCCCTATATCACGAGCAAATTTGATGTCTTTCTTGCTAATGACATCATGCGGCCAATCGTGGCGCAGGAGAAGTCTTCTTTTGATTTCCGAAACATAATGGACAATAAGAAGATTCTCTTAGTGAATTTGGCAAAAGGGAGGCTGGGAGATATAAATGCCAATCTAATTGGTCTCATAATCGTTGGCAAGATTCTAATGGCGGCGCTTTCACGGGTGGACTCTTTTGGCGCTAATTTACCTCCGTTTTATCTCTACATTGACGAGTTTCAAAATATTACCACTCCGTCCATCGCCACCATCCTCTCTGAAGCGCGCAAGTACAAGCTCTCTCTTTCAATCGCACACCAGTTTATTGGCCAGTTAGAGGAAAATATAAAGGATGCGGTATTCGGCAATGTGGGAACCATAGCGTGTTTCAGAGTTGGAGCAGATGATGCAGAATATCTAGTGAAGCAATTGTCGCCTGTATTTGATGAAGGGCAAATTATGAATATTGAAAACAGGCATGCTTACATAAAAATGCTTGTTGAAGGAAGGCCAGTGAAGCCATTTGATATTGAATGTATGCCTCCCCCTGCCCGCAATCCCGCAAATGTGGATGAGATGAAAGAAAGATCGTATGAACTCTATGGAAGAGATAGAGTTGATGTGGAAATGGAGATTTCTAGAAAATATAACGGCGGTTCAGAACAGTAGATTGCCAATTACGATTCTAACAGTCTTTTAGCGAGATCTTTTAGCTCGGCAACGTGCTCTTCTTTGTCGGCTTCCATTTTCTCCCAAAAAGCAAGCATCTGCGCGTCTCCTTCAGAATCCTTTATATATTCGTCCTTTATTCTCCAAAGACTTTTATTTTCTTGAACTAGCTGATGCAAGACGTTGTAAACGTTATTTTTGAGCATAATTTTTCCTAATTTATAAAGCTATGTTTATTATACAAAAGAAAAGAGCAGGGTTGTTAGTCCTGCTCCTCTTTCTGTGTCAGCCTCTTTCAGTCTTCCGGCTGATAGCCATTCTCTGGGCGATTGCGTGGCAACCCACTCGTATTGCCGCGGCTACGTAACTTGAACGTGCGCGGTTCAGCCACTCTGCCAGCTCTGGTCATGGGCTGTGCGTCGTTTCTCTTGAGCTTGGGCTGAAGCTTGGTTTGAAGCTCCGCCTTGACGAGCCTCTCCAGATCTCCTTGTTCACCCCTGCCACCGTATCGGATGTCGTGGGTGAGGTACCTTATGGCTCCGGCCAAAGTGAGGCTGTTATAGCCCTCAATTTCCTGAGCTTGCCTCGCGAGCTCTTTCACGAGCTCTGGTGAAAAACCAGGTCTGCTTTCTGCGGGTGGACTTAGTCTCGTCATAGGGGTCTCCTCAGGAGGTCCGGATCTTTTGTACTGTTCTATCCCCATAATACTATTTTTCTACTCAAAAGTCAATCAAGAAAACATGGCGTCAATGACGGTTTTAACTTCATTTCCATCTGCTTGACCTTTCAATTCTTTCATAACAATGCCCATAAGCTTGTTTGCTCCAGTCTTGTCTGTTACGCCCAGTTCAGATGCCTTGTTTTTCACCACAACCTCAATTTCTTCTTTTGACATCTGCGCTGGCATATATACCGAAATGACTGCCAGTTCTGCTTCTTCATTTGCCACCAAGTCCTCGCGGTTGCCTTTTTTGAACTGCTCAATAGAGTCTTTTCTTTGCTTTACCGCCCTGGCGATTACAGCAAGAGCTTCATCATCGGAGAGCTCTTCGGTGGGCTTCCGCTTCTTAGCCACAAGCTCATTGGTAAAAGCGGCAAGTAGCCCGCGCAGGGAGTTGAGTTTAATAGCATCTTTGGCTAGCATGGCTTGCTTCATGTCATCTCTGATTTTTTGTGTAAGCATATAGAGATTATATCATAGGCATTTATTAGGCCTCTGTTATTCGCTATAATGTGCCTATGAATGGAACTGCATTATTCGTTGCCGGAATTGTTATTCTCTTGTTTAACGCTGTTATTTTGTGGCAGGTGATGAGAAGAAAAAACGCGGGAGCTGAGAGTTCCGATGGTTTTGTTTTGATGCAAAATCAGTTTAACGAGCTAGCTCGGAATATGACAAATCTTACAAGAGTCGTCGATGAGAGAATGGTGGAGAGCTCAAAACAACTAAATGAGGCCCTTCGGCATTCGTCAGGCGAGTCTGTAAAAATAATTCGCGATATTACAGAGAAGCTTACTAGACTTGATGAAACCAACAAGCAAGTTGTATCTTTTGCCGACCAACTCCAGTCTCTCCAAGACATTCTTAAAAATCCAAAACAGAGAGGTGTGCTAGGAGAGTACTATCTGGAAACACTACTCAAAAATGTCTTGCCTCCTGGAAGCTATGAAATGCAGTATAAGCTCGGTAAGGCTGATGACGGAAAAGACTTGATTGTTGATGCGGTAGTGAGAATGAAAGAGCATCTTATCCCAGTTGATTCAAAATTCTCTCTTGAAAACTATAACCGAATTATTGATGAAAAAGATCCAATAGAGAAGGCACGACTTGAGAAAGTTTTTGTAAACGATCTGAAAATGCGTATTCAAGAAACTTCTAAATATATTTTGCCTGAGAAGGGGACTACAGACTTTGCGTTTATGTTTATTCCACACGAGGCGATTTATTATGATTTGCTTGTAAATAAAATCGGAGAAATACAAGGGGAAGATACTGAGAATCTGATACAGAGAGCTGCCAATAAATACAAAGTCATAATAGTTTCTCCGACTTCATTTCTTGCATATCTACAGACAGTGCTGCAAGGGCTCAAGGCTCTTAAGATAGAAGAGGAGGCAAAGAATATTATTAAGAGAGTGGACGAGCTCGGCAAGCATATTGCCACATATGAAAGCTATCACGACAAGCTAGGCAACTCTCTTGCGACAACGGTGAGTCACTTTAATTCATCGAGAAAAGAACTCGGAAAAATTGATAAAGATGTAATG
>MHVX01000002.1 GCA_001823875.1 Candidatus Zambryskibacteria bacterium RIFCSPHIGHO2_12_FULL_43_12b | reverse complement strand
GATATGTACCATGGAGAGGAGAAAACAATATGAGCGTTTTCAACCTTTGTATTTGAGAGCTCATAAACACTTCCGGCTCTATAGCCAGCCTCAATGTTTCCTATAGCTTGATCCAAATAAGTATATAGAGCTTTTTGAAGAGCTTCCGGTTTGTAATCTTGTTGGATAGCAATAGGCACTCTAGTAGAGAATAGTACAAGTGGCGTTTCGCCAGCAAAATCTACTAAACCAAGAGTGATGCTGGAGCTGCCAACATCGCAAATGAGAGATACCTCTTTTTTATTTATACGAAAAAAAATCATTTTAATACAGCTTTGATTCGTCTTACTCCAGCTGACACAGCTTCTTCCTTGATTATAGAAAAAAATCCAAGTTCCCCTGTATGGCTTACGTGGGGCCCACCGCAAAATTCTTTAGACACGGCATTACCCTCTTTGTCTTCAATAAAGTAGAGAGATACTATTTCTGGATATTTCGCTCCAAATTCCATCTCTGCCCCCAAAGTCTCTGCTTCTATGAGAGGCATTTCTCTGCGAGTAACGTTATGATCCGCCTTAATATGAAAATTTACTATTTCTTCTGTCTTTTTCAGCTCTTCAGGTGTCAGCTTTCTATCAAATGAGAAATCCATTCTTAACCGCTCTTCGGTAATATTGCTACCTTTCTGTTTGACGTCCTTACCTAGGACTTCTTGAAGCGCGGACAGAAGCAGATGATGGGCGGTATGAAGCTTGATTGTCTTCTCGTTCGTATTCGCAAGACCTCCTTTAAACATTCCTGCTGAAGAGGTTTGAGAAAGTTTCTGGTGCTCTATTATTTTTTTATCAAAGTCATCTCGATCAATGACAATTCCTCGCTCCTTTGCCAACTCTTCAGTAAGTTCTATCGGAAAACCATACGTAGTGAAAAGTACAAACGGATCTGTACCTTTTTCAAATTCTTTCAATCCCCGATCAAGAGTTTCTTTGAATTTTCTTTCCTCATTCTCAATCTCTGCGCCGCCGTCTAGTTTATACACTCCTTCGTATATTTTTTTGATTCTAGTAACAGTATTTGATAGTGGATCTTTTGAAAATCGTACTGCTCTGCGAATCAAGCGTCTCAAGACATATCCCCTACCTGTATTTTCAGGCTTGACTCCGTCCGCAATCATAAATAATGCCGCTTTTACGTGGTCAGCTACAATTCTCTCTTCCCTTGTCTGTTCTCCACCAAACAAATCTATGTCAAAGACATTATCTTTACCATTCACAACAGCTGTAGCTCTTTCTAAACCCATTCCAGTATCTACACTTCTTTGTTTTAAAGGTTCAATTTTGCCATCAGATGTTTTATTAAACTCAATGAATACGTTATTCCAGATTTCTACAAACCTAAATGAATTAACAAGGTCACTAAATTTTCCTGCTGGCGGACCAAGTTCAGGCTTCGTATCGTAAAACATCTCAGTGTCACCACCACAAGGTCCTGTAGCTCCAGCAATCCAGAAGTTATCGTCAATTCCTAGTGGAATTATTCTAGTTTCCTCTTTGAGCATTTCGTCATCACCCGCAACCCCGGAGGTCAGGCTGTTTTTATCAAAGACGTCCTTCCAGACAGCAACTGAGGCATCATCTCGCGGTATTCCTCCTTCGCCTTTAAAGACAGTTACATAGAGTCTGCCTTTGTCCAGACCCAGACCCTCGTCCTTTGAAGTTAGAAACTCAAAACTCCAACGGATAGACTCGTCTTTGAAATAATCTCCCAATGACCAATTGCCGAGCATTTCAAAAAAAGTTAGATGTCTATTATCTCCAACGTCGTCTATATCGCCGGTACGAATGCACTTTTGCGAGTTGGCAAGTCTTGTTCCAAGAGGATGCTTCTCTCCAAGCAAATATGGCACAAGAGGTTGCATTCCAGCGCTAATGAATAGGGTTGAAGCATCATCTTTTGGCACTAAAGAGGTAGAGGGGATAATTTTGTGTCCTCTTTTTTCAAAAAAATCTAAGAATTTTTGCCTGATTTCGTTTGAGGTCATGATTATGAAACAGCCTTGTTTATTATCTCAAAATCTTTTTTAAGCTCACCGAGCATTCCTGCATTATACACGGCTACTGCAGGATGATAGAGCGGAGCGATTTTTACTCTACCCCATTCAGTTTTGGCCTCAAAAAGCCCACCGTGCATGACACTTATGGGTTTCAAAATATCCTCAAGTCCGAGTCTAGTCATTACATAGACCATGGAGAATCTGCCAAGTGTGGCTATCACTCTTGGCTTTATTATCTCAATTTGCCTATCCAAAAATGGCGCATAGATATCAATCTCTTCTGGCTTGGGGTCTCTATTTGCTTGAGGTCTATCTTTCACAATGTTTGTTACATAGACTTCGCTTCTCGGGATACCTATATGAGCAAGCAAATCATCTAAAACTTTTCCAGATCGTCCACAGAAAGGCTTACCCGTCTTAGCCTCATTTTCGCCAGGCGCCTCTCCCACAAACATAATCTTAGCATCATGGCTTCCTTCTCCAATAACTGGAAAATAATTGTTGGCTTTTCTATAGGAATAAAGTGGCAAGTGAGTTCCAGCCAAAAGTTCGTCTCGTATTTGTTTCATTAAATCCGTCTTTTGCATTCTAAAATAGAGAATTAGATTTCTTAGATGAACTACCAGCTTTTTTAGTATTCTTAATATGTTCAGCACCCACTTTTGCCGCGGCTATCCTGTAGGCGCAATATTCGCACTCATCTGCAGGTTTTGGAAGTTCACCGTCTAGACATTTCTTTGCGTCAAGAATAGCCTTCTCTACCCAGCCGTCATTCCCCTTGTACTCCAAGATTTTTACATCAAACTCAAGCTTCCCATCAAACGCCTTCCTGTCTCTTTTGCCGTTTACATACACAAAATATCCTGTGTCCGACACATTGAATCCCTTTTTGCGGAGTAGCCACTGATATACCTCCATTTGTCTTCTGTATTGGTTGTGCCACCGTGTATCTTCAAGTTCAATTTCCTTATCTTTTGACGTAGCCTTATAGTCAACTACTGAAAGCTCTCCTTTTGGGCTGATCCACAGATCATCAATCGCTCCGGTTACGGTAATCTGTGTTGGCTCGTGGAAGTACTGCAACCCCTTGAAATTTTCTCTCCAGATGTCCAGCTCCTCATGGTCAAATGGAATAGCGTCAACTTTGTACGTCTTCATCAAAGGATGCGCTGTTCCCGCCTTTCTATGAATATCAAATTCTTTCTTTAATAGGTGGTCTACTGCGCTGTTTAGCGTAAAGGGCGGCGTATCAGGCCTAGAAACTCCAAGCTTCCTGTCCATATAGAAACAGCGGGGACATTCCAAATATAAATCAATTTTTGATCTGCTTAACCTGAATTCTTCGGGTTTCGCAGGATTATATTGACCTCTAGTTTTTATATAATACGCCATATCCTCTATAGTAAATTTATTTCGTCATAGATTGCCTTTATCTTCTGGTCGCTAAATCCAAGCGATTTTAGGATTCGCGTATCCTCCTTTAGCGTCTTACAAAGCACAATATTGCGAGAAAGGAGCATTTTCTTCTGGCTTGAAGACATGCTTGTAAGGCATGTAATAGGATGCAGACCACTGTCCACTATCATATCCTGCAGGTTGCCGGTTTTGGGATAATTCCAGCCAATCAATTTAAGATCCTTACATTCAGCATAATGAATTGCTGTTGAAGTGAATTTTGTGTTGGTAATAAGCCAACCTTCGTCTAAAACCCTGACCTTGCCATAGTTGTGTTTAACTTCCCTGAGGTCATCCAATCGAGCTTTTACATAAAGAGCAATTTTTAAATCGGAGCGAATTCCAACTTCATTGTGAAATTTAGCTTCTGCCATGATAAGTTTATTCTCGTTCCAAGCGACAACATCAATCTCATGTGCGACACACCCGCCCATAACCATTTCACCAGTCTTAGCTGAATATCCTTTCTCACGTAGAATGTAAGCAACAAAATCCTCAAATGCAAAACCAGATGGGCCAAGCTCCATAACGGCTCTTCGCAGTGAATATCTTAATGCCGCAGGTTTGTATTCCTTCTTTAGTAGAAAATGAGCATGTTTGTATATCTCGGAGGTGGACATTCCATCCCTAAGTTCCTTGGCCAAATGCTCCACAATATTTGAGGCAATTTTTTCCTCCGCTCCAGCCCGTGTCAGCGAACTAATAAGCTTGGACTTATCAAATTTCTCCGTCTTACAGCTTGCTTTTACTATATTTACATCGCTATCCATAAAGTCATTATACCAGAGGCTCGCCGACTCCGCGCAATTATAGAGCCTTTGATATGACGCCTCCCCCAATAACAGCATCTTTTAAGTAAACGACCAATGATTGCCCTGGTGAAATCTCCGCGCTTGGCATGCTTAACTCCACAATCCAATCACGTCTTTCTTTCTTAATTTTAGCCTTAATAGACTCTTGTCTGTAACGCAACTTGACATCATACGACACACCGTATGATGGAGCATCTTCAATCCAATTCGTCTGTTCAAGTAAGATTTTATTGCAAGGTCTGGAAACTTCCGAACTGATTTTCCTTGAAACTGTAATTGTATTTTTACTAAGATTCTTCGCTATTACGTAATATGGAACTGATTTTTGAGCGCGGTTCTTGACTTCAAATCCGTGTCTCTGCCCTATCGTAAGAAATATTGCTCCGTCATGGCTCCCAATAACCTTTCCATGCTCGTCCAAGACTTTTCCCTTTTTTGGTCTCACATAATGCGCTAAGAAATCCTTCATATCCACTTTTCCAATGAAACACAAACCTTGGCTATCTTTTTTTCCAGCTGTAGGCAAATTAAGTTTTGAGGCCAGCTTTCTAACTTTGGACTTAGTCAAATGTCCGACTGGGAAAATAATGTGTTTGAGTTGGTCTTGAGTAAGTGTCCACAGAAAATACGATTGATCTTTATTCGCATCCGTTCCTTTTTTTAGGACAATTCTTGATTTCTTATTCTTGCTCCTTAATTCCTTTGTACGCGCATAGTGTCCTGTTGCCACAAAATTAGCTCCATTTGATTTTGCGAATTCAAGAAATTTTCCAAACTTAATCTCCTTATTACACATCACATCAGGATTGGGAGTACGACCGACCTTATATTCTCTTATCATGTAATCTACGACTTGTTTTTTATATTCTTTCTCAAGATCAAGCGTTAAAAAAGGAATATCAAGCAACGCGCACACCCGCATGGCATCTCTACGGTCTTCCTTCCAATTACATTCCTGCCAATCTGGATACCATCCTTTTATAAAAACCCCAGTCACATCAAAGCCGCGAGCCTTGAGCAAGGCTGCCGACACCGAGCTATCTACTCCTCCTGAGAGGCCAACAAGTACTTTCTTTTTATTCATGGATTGCATTGGCATTCGAGTCTAGCATAAAACAAATTTAAGAAAGCAAATAGCCCCGTGAGATAAAGCGTTTTGGACGCTATCTCACGGGGCTACGGCATCGGACATGGTAGGGTTATGATTTCATCCTCCTCTGCCGTCGCGTCATTGGAATACGACGAGACATTGATTGAAACCTATCCGGAGTCACGAAAAGTGGCGGCTTCTTGTTTGGTAGAGAGTGGAAGGTGTGACTGCTTGCAAACTCGCAAACAGGACAACCCCATTCCACACGTCCGACACAAGAGCCCCTTGCTGGCGTGCCACATTGCGCGCAAACGTACCCCATCACCGGAACCCAGTCCTCCATATCCTCCGACTTGCAATATCTCTGGCCATATTCCATACTCCCTCCTTGTGAAGGAGAGCCATTCTAAAAATACTATCATACAAGCCTACTTCCTCAAGTACTTCTCTCTATTCGCCTGATGTTCATCAAAATTTTTCGCGTAATATACGTTGCCATTTAGATCAGAAAGAAAATATAAATAATCTGTATTTATTGGCTCTAAAACAGCCTTTATTGATTCAATTCCCGGGTTTGAAATTGGCGTAGGCGGCAAGCCGACATTTGTGTACAGATTATAAGGAGAGTCTTTTCTAAGGTCGTCATGCGTTAGAGCGTAAGTATTTTTCCCATTAATATAGGCAAATGTCGCGTCCACTTGTAGAGCCATGCCGATTTTCAGGCGAGTCTGCAATATTCCCGAAACAATTTTCCTATCTTCTTCTTTTATTGCTTCCTCCTCAATGATAGATGCCAGTGTAATGATTTCATTCAGGCTATATTTAGAGTTCTCAATTTGTTCTTTCAGTTCTATTATCTTATTATCAAAATTCAATTTCATAATCTCCACAACACCTTCCGCCGAGATATTGGGCAGAAATAAATAGGTATCAGGAAAAAGATATCCTTCTGGCGCAGATTTGATAAACTCCTCTCCGTCAAAAAGCGAGAATCTGCTTTTTAAGAGCTCAGCGATTTGAACATTTGAGAAACTTTCTGGAATCGTAACCCGCAGAGAATCTAGTTCATAATCTGCATTCACTATTCTCTTTGCGATATCAAACGAAGTCTCTGTTCTTGGAAGGTAGTAATCACCTTCACGTACCGACCTGGGTCCGCCAAGCAGGGTGATAAATACTTTTAGCCAAAAAGTTCCTCTCGTAACTTCCATCTCCTTAAGAGATTCAGCCACATGGGCCATACCTGCCCCCTTCTCAATACGTACTGTCTTTTTTAACGGGAAATCAACTGGAGCGGAAATAAAAAAGATATTTATAATTACGCAGACTAAAACAAGCACAAATATCATTTCCAGATACTTATCTTTAAAGAGAGCGGGCGTAAGGTATTGCTTGATTTTGGAAAGCACGGTTTAAATAGGGAGATTAGAAGGAGCTTCACCTTTTTTTGACGAGACTCTTGTCA
Source organism: Candidatus Zambryskibacteria bacterium RIFCSPHIGHO2_12_FULL_43_12b (assembly GCA_001823875.1). Classification (GTDB taxonomy): domain Bacteria; phylum Patescibacteriota; class Minisyncoccia; order Phycocordibacterales; family Zambryskibacteraceae; genus 12-FULL-43-12b. Next base: position 5,629 of record MHVX01000002.1, on the reverse strand, counting down.
ATGACGGAGTTGTGGCAACCGTTCCTGGCGGATGGAAAATCGTCGCAAGTTCCTCTGTTGTCATCACAAAAGCTTTCCCATTCCAATTCTTGTATGGAATATTGAAAAACGATCTCCTCTTGTAAGCATTCATGAGCTCAGTTTGATGAGCGGCTTTACGTATACCCCTAAAATCCTGCCACGGATACGCAATGCCTGTGCTAGTGAACCATTTCGGTCTAATTCCGTTAAGATTATTGGAACCAAATTGCCTTATGCTTCCAATAAGTCCCATTCCTTTTATTGAGTCATAGTCTTCTTTCTTTGCAAAATACATTACTCTTATCATTGTGTCGTAGGCATGCTTATCCAAGCTTCTCTGAATCGCATTGATTGTGTCTTGCTGAGTCTTTGTAAGGTTGAGCATGGAGGGGGGCCCCTCTAAGGCTTCCTTCTCTATGATGTCTTGAATGACCTTCTTGGCGCCCTCCTGCCATGCTGGAGTCCTGAAGAAATGAATATCCTCCAATCCTTCTTTGCGATGTGATTGGATCAAAATCTGTATCCAGCACTGCTCGCCTGGCCTAAGTGAACCAAGAAACTCCGTGACGGGTGTCAGTGGATCAATCTTCTCTTCCTCTTCATCACCCACTTTATCCAAGCCATAGTCTATGTATGTCTTTATGGGATACGCATCAGCTTTTACAAGGCTCATCTGAGCTCCAAACATCTTCATAGTCTTCGGATCGTAATGCGCTTTTAAAGCATAATCTTCCACTTCTACCACTTCAGCATCTGGATATTGAGAGTAAATTCTTGTTTCAACTATATTTTTCCACGCTTTCTGTCCCCAAATGTAGAAATGAACCTCTCCACCCAATGAGACCATCTCAAGTGAAAACCAGTATCGCACCTGGCCTCCGAAGAAAACATCCAAGTAAGTCCCAACCACAGGCTCAAAGAGACCATGAAGCACAAGTTCCATTGCCGCAGGCGAGCGCCTGACCTCCTTCGGAAGCCGCAGTTCAAGAAGAAACCATCCTTGATTGATTATCCACTTGGTTCTTATGTAGCGTACGTACAGCTGAAAAAACAGAGCAAACAGCACAATGGGCATCCAGACATACACGTAATCTTTTATTAACTGCCATGCAGTCTGTATATTTTCTGAAAAAAACAGCGAAAAGAAGCTATCAAGCATGTTCTAATTGTACAAAATTATATCAGACATAACAAAGGGCTCTCCTTTTATAGAGAGCCCTTTGTTATGTAAAGTTTGTTAAATCTTATTTTTCGTCAACATTGTGGTATCTGCCCTCTTTGTCTTTCGTGAAAAACTTTGGATTCTGCAGATTCACGATAATTGTGTTTTCTTTAACGTATCTTTCTTTTAGCACCTTTTCTATAATCTTATCCTTTGGCAACGGGCCGTGCTTTTCAATGATTTTCTTTATAACATCCTTCACGACTCCCGATATATAGCCCCATTCCGCAAGCGCGTAGAGTCCGCGTCCTACCAAGACAAATCGTGGATCCTTGATGAGCTCGTTGTGAGTTGTCGCAACGTGAGCTTTTTTGTTGAAATATTGAGTTATTGCCTTAGCTACCTCCTTAAAGTGAATGGGAGAACCATGCTTGCGGATAACTAGAAAAGCGTAATCTCGCATGCCCTTTGCGCTTACATTTGAGGATTTTGCTTTACCCCATTCACCAAGCGGATTTTTGCCGATTTTGTGTGAAAGAGAGAGCCAACGCTTTATAATCTCCTCGTTTTTATACTTATCATTTACATCCTCCACATAGTTGAGGAAGTTGTCTATCATATCGCTTTCAACAACAAGCTCATCATCATCAAGACTTGAATACAATTTCTTTAAAGAATCGTGAATGCGATTCGCAAGCTCCTTATCTACATGCCATCGATGTTTGAAATCTTCGTCCTCCTTTTCTTTTGTAAATTCATCGCCAATTGTCAGCAAAAAATGAACATGACTTTTAACGCTCTTGTCTTTCCCCACTGCGTTTAGGAGATCTTCCTCAGAGACGACGCCGCCAAGAGTGTCAATGAAGTTTCTAAGCTCGTCAAAGGCGGGTTTTTCCTTGACGTATTCCTTAGACTTTCTAATTATTGCAATTGAGTGATTTTCAATCTGACGCACTCGTTCACGAGTGATGTTGTACTTTTTTCCGATTCCTTCAAGAGTCATTCGTTTGCCGGTCTCATCCAAACCGTATCTCTTTGTCATCACGTCCCTCGCTCTCGTGGAAAGGGCGCCGAGAAGCCTTTTTGTGACTTGTTTTGGTTTGAACTTGATTGTTTTGTATTCACTCATAGTGTGCGTCTTTGACCAATTATCTAATAAATGTTTATATTTATGCCTCTCTTTCTATCATAGGGTGCAAATGGCGTCAAGCCCCTCAAGCCAAATGTCAATGATGCTGCTTGTTTGGTCCAAACCTAGACAACAAAGTTTATTATTTTGCCTTTGACGTGTATGACTTTCTTGACAGACTTCCCTTCCAGCCATTTCTTAATATCGGGCATATTTTTAGCCTCGCTTTCAATCGCACCGTCATCAGAAGTGGCTTCCATTTCCAAGACTGCTCTTGTCTTGCCATTAACTTGGATGGCAATTTTTACGATATGCTCTTCTAGCTTGTTTTTATCAAATTTCGGCCATTCTTCTTGATCTAAGACAGATTTATTGCCAAGTCCTGACCAAAGTTCATGTGATATATGTGGAGCAAATGGATTCAACAGTTTAATAAAGCTTTCAAAAGTCTGCTTGCTAGCGGAATCCTCCTTCTCAAGGGCATTGAGTAAAATCATCAACGAGCTGATGGCCGTATTGTAACTCAAATTTTCAATATCTTTTGTAACTTTTTTTATCGTCTTGTGTAAAAGCTTCTGTGTATTTACATCATTTGAAATCTTTGATTCCTGATTGTTAATTCTTGAGCCAAGCCTCCACACCCTCTCCAAAAATCTCACAACTCCCACTATTCCACCGTCCTGAAAATCTCCTCCTTGCTCAAATGGAGCGAGAAACATTAGATATGTGCGTAAGACGTCAGAACCGAATCTCTTTATGTATTCATCAGGATTGATTACATTCCCCTTTGACTTGCTCATCTTAGCCCCATCTTTGATGATGAGTCCGTGAGCGCGAAATTTTTTAAAAGGTTCCTCAAAATCTATGAGGCCGATGTCATTCATAACCATTGTTATGAAACGCGTGTAGAGGAGATGCAGTACGGAATGTTCGGCGCCTCCGATATACATATCCACCGGAAGCCACTTACTAGCTCTAAGCTTACTGAAGGGTTCATTTTTGTTCTCATTGTCAAGATACCTAAAGAAATACCACGCGGAATCAAGAAACGTATCAGACACGTCTGTTTCTCTTTGAGCGGGAGCTTTGCACACAGGACAACTCACATTTACAAATGATTTTACAGACGCAAGAGGAGAATGACCTGTGCCAGTGGGCCTGAAATCCTTTACGTTGGGGAGCTTAACTGGTAGATCTTTCTCAGGCACAGGCACAGTTCCACATTTATCACAATAAATGATGGGAATCGGCGGTCCCCAGTATCTTTGACGTGAAATAAGCCAATCACGAAGTTTGAACTTTGTTTCCCTTTTTGCTAAGCCTTTTGCCACAGCATAATCAGCAATCGCCTCACGTATTTCGCCAGCGACTCTGCCTGAAAATTCCAATGGCTCACTTAAAATACCGCTAGTCATATCTGAAAAACAATATTCCAGATTCATTACCTTTTTTTTCTGCTCTGGATCCTCTGGAAATAGCACTGGTTTGAGTTTGATTCCATATTTTTTAGCAAATGCAAAATCTCTTTCATCATGTGCTGAACACTTAACAATTCCCGTTCCATAGTCTGCTAATGCATAGCTTGCAATCCAAATTGGCAATTCGCCATTTCCAACTGGATCAATGATATATCTTCCAGTGAACACCCCTTCAACCTCATTTGTCGTGGAGTAACCTTGGTCTCCTCTCTTCTTCAACATATCTGCTACTTTTTTGAGAATTGCATCTCTATTTTGAACTCCATCTAAAAGTTTTGGTAATAAATAATGGTCAGGGGCAATTGCGACAAACGTATCAGCGCAATAAGCCTCAAAATGCGCTGAGAAAGTTTCAATAACCAAGTCTGTATCTTTTACTGGTGAAGAAAATACCAGTCCTGAACTTTTACCAATCCAATTTCTCTGAGCAATTTTCACTCTTTCACTCCAATCAAGACTTTCTAGATTTGAGAGTAATTTCTCAGCATAATCAGTGATTTTGAAAAACCACTGCTCAAGCTCCTTCTTCTCCACCTTGCTCCCGCATCTTTCACACTCACCTCCGATTACCTGCTCGTCCGCAAGCACAGTTAGACATTTTGGACACCAGTTGACCGAGGCCTTCTTTTTGTATGCAAGACCCTTTTTATATAATTGCAAAAATAGCCACTGAGTCCATTTGTAATACTCGGGATCATATGTTTCCACTTTTGAATCCCATGCATAGCTATTGCCTATTGATTTAAGCTGTTTGTAATACCTCTTCTCTGAAATTTTTGAGAGCTTGAGAGGATGAGTGCCAATCTTAAGCGCGTAATTTTCCGAATGGATTCCAAAGCCATCAAGCCCAATCGGCTCAAAGACATCTTTTCCATTCATTCGCTGAAACCTCCCGTACACATCCGCCCCTGTAAAAGCATACATATTCCCAGCATGAAGGCCTTCAGCTGAAGGGTACGGAAACATCATTAAGTTATAGAAGGGATTCTCCGATCCATCCAGATTTGGTTGGTGAGTTTTTTGGCTAGCCCAAATTTTTTGCCATTTTCTTTCTATTTTAGAAAAATCATATTTTTTTATCTTGAGCTTTCCTGTTGCCATAATGTAGGCCTAAATATAACACTTTCTATAGCTTCATTTTAGGCTTGCATTAGGGCTAATCTGTGTTATAATTGCACAAAAGATCTTTCCTAAGGAGGTTACGAGTGTATTCATTCCTTTCAGTCGCAACGTTGACTTGCGCCTCGTTTGTAGCAGTTGACTGGGCACAATCAAGAGCTGGCATAGTGCCAATGCTCTTAGTGGTATTCATCATCCTCTTTCTTTCGATTCTCCTGGCTGGTGTTCTCAAACACCAGAGATAGTCAGACTAAATCGCGCGAGTGCTTCCTGCACTTGCGCGATTTTCCAAATTTTAATTTTCATATATAGTTGCTGAAGACCAATCATTCAAGGAGGGAGATGAAAAGAGTTAAGGGGGTCCTGATAATCTTGTCTCTGGTAGCATGGCCAATCCTGCTACCGCTGAATAAATGGGGCCAAATACTCTGGCTCGCGGGGATCGCGGCTCTTGCTGTAATCGCGCGTTCATTCGGTCCCGCGGGAGGAAGACCAAAGGCGCAAACGACCTCTACGCATCAGGAAGCAAACCGCGCAATGTTTGATTAAACATCGCGCGGTTTTTCTTCCCGTCTTTTCAATTTAGTACATTCCAGGTATTCGCACAGGATAAAGCTTCGGATCAATGGTTCTCTCAAAACACTGCATTCCCGTCTTATGCATCCAGCTTTCACTTACTTCCCCGCCCATCATGTATGGTTTTGTAAGATTCGTAGCAGA
>MHVX01000001.1 GCA_001823875.1 Candidatus Zambryskibacteria bacterium RIFCSPHIGHO2_12_FULL_43_12b | reverse complement strand
CCTGTGTAGATCGCGATGGAGTCACCGAGCCAGCTGTCGAGATTGAGTGCGATATACTCACCTTCCTCACGGATGGTGAGTATCGTTCCGTAGCCGATCGCGATGACATTCTGTTCGGCAGATCCTGGTCCAACCAGAATTCTCGGTGGGGTGGTAACGACGGAGGCTGTAGAAGATGCCGAAATGCCTCTATCGTTGGTCAGTAGCATACCAAAGACCACGAAAACCGAGACGACAACTACGATTACAATTGCGGTGTAGCGCTTCATTGAAAGATCCTCAGGTTGAATTGTCTACTTTCAATGATAGCATATCACGTTAGCAGTGTCAAGTATAACTTTATCTATATTTTAAGCCGTATTAAGGAAATTTTGGAGTAGTATATATACGCATATGTGCTAATATAGTTCCGACAATGTCCAAGAATAAGTTCAAATTAAAAAGTGAGTTTGCTCCCGCAGGTGACCAGCCTAAGGCTATAAAAGAGCTGGTTAAAGGCATTGAAGACGGTTTGAAGCACCAGACTCTTTTAGGTGTGACTGGCTCAGGAAAGACATTTACAGTTGCCAATGTAATTGAAGCGGCGCAGAAGCCAACACTTGTCATCGCTCATAACAAGACTCTTGCCGCCCAGCTGGCTCAAGAATATCGTGAATTTTTTCCTGATAACGAAGTGCATTATTTCGTTTCATACTACGACTATTATCAGCCGGAGGCTTACATGCCTATTACTGACACCTACATTGAAAAAGAGGCTCAAATAAATGAGGAAATTGAGCGACTGCGACATGCATCAACCCAAGCCCTTCTCACGCGTAAGGATGTAATTATAGTTGCTTCTGTATCCTGCATATATGGCTTAGGAAATCCAATAGAGTATGAGAAAGTAAATCTCAAAGTTGCTGTTGGCGAAAAAATTACAAGAGCTGATTTTGTAAGAAAGCTTGTAAATATCCACTTTGAACGAACAAATGCAGATCTAACCCCGGGACAATTTCGTGTGATAGGGAATACTCTTGAAATTATGCCAGTTTCAGAAAAGGTAGTATTTAGAGTGGAATTAGATGGAGCAAGAATTGCTCAAATACAGAAAATAGACGCGATGACCCGAACAATCCTGAAAGAAGTTGAAGTCTTCTATCTATTTCCAGCGAAGCACTTTATTACAGCTCCAGAAGAGATTGAGCGCGCAATGAAGGACATAAAGACAGAATTAGATCAAAGGCTTAAGTTGCTCAACAAAGAAGGGAAATTGCTAGAAGCTGAGAGGCTTAAGCGCAGGACTACCTATGACCTAGCCATGATCAGGGAGATTGGTTATTGCCAAGGTATAGAAAACTACTCTAGGCACTTTGCTGGCAAAGCAGAAGGAGAACCGCCTGACACCTTGCTTTCATATTTTCCGCATAATGCTGACGGCTCTGCTGACTTTCTTACTATTATTGATGAATCACATGTTACCGTGCCTCAAATTGGTGGAATGTACGAAGGTGACAGATCTCGTAAGCAGACTCTTGTGGATCACGGGTTTAGACTGCCAAGCGCAAAGGATAACAGGCCGCTCAGGTTTAATGAATTTGAAAAGAGGGTTGGACAAGTGATATTTACGTCCGCAACCCCGGCGAAATACGAAAAGGAAAAAAGTCAAAAAGTCGTGGAGCAAGTAATTCGTCCTACAGGCCTCATAGACCCAGAGGTAAAAATAATGCCTATTGTTTCAAAGGGAAAATACAAAGGTCAAATCTACGACTTTATAGAGGTGGCGGAAAAAGTAGTAAAAAAAGGCCAACGTGCAATAGCAACAACACTAACCAAGAAAATGGCTGAGGATTTGTCTGAATTTCTAAAAGAAAAGGGGACTAAGACACGCTATCTTCATAGTGACATACCAACAATTGAAAGAATTGAAATTCTGACAAGTTTTAGAAAAGGGGAGTTTGATGTATTGGTTGGAGTAAATTTGCTTAGAGAGGGTCTTGATCTTCCGGAAGTCTCTTTTATTGGTATTCTTGATGCTGACAAAGAAGGTTTCCTGCGTTCAGAAACATCACTTATCCAAATCATTGGGCGCGCCGCGAGAAACGTAGATGGCAAAGTAACTCTTTATGCCGACAAAGTTACAGGTTCAATAGAAAGAGCTATTGGCGAAACTAACAGGCGTAGATCAATCCAGCTTGCCTATAACAAAAAGCACGGCATTACTCCAAAGACAATAATCAAAAGAATTAAAGATATTACAGAAGAGCTGAATCGTGGTCACAAACAAACTGTACTGACGGAACTAGCGCTGGAAGAAGAGAAGTTTAAGAAGAATCCCAAAAAGCTTATTCGCCAGAAGGAACTACAAATGAACGCCGCAGTTAAAATACTGGATTTTGAAACAGCGGCAATACTCCGAGATGAAATAAACGCATATAAGCTAAAACTTGGAGACAAATCGGATTTTAAAATAGGTAGCTAAGTGTTATAATGGTCACATAGTTACCCTAGGGCAAACCCTGGGGGATATTGTATATATGGACAAAACTAACAAGAAAATAACTGGTGAAAAACTGATTGTTAGAGGTGCTAGAACCCACAATCTTAAGGATATTACCGTAGAAATGCCACGAAATAAGATGGTGGTTTTTACTGGTCTTTCTGGCAGCGGAAAATCATCTCTTGCCTTTGACACCATATTTGCCGAAGGTCAGCGTAGATACGTGGAATCCCTTTCTTCCTATGCAAGACAGTTTCTTCGTCAGATGCAGAAACCTGATGTTGATGAAATTCAAGGACTTTCGCCTGCGATTTCCATTGACCAGAAATCTCGTTCCAATAATCCTCGCTCCACCGTGGCTACAATCACCGAAATCTACGACTACCTTCGTGTCTTATTTGCTAGAATTGGCCATCCACATTGTCTGGAGTGCGGTCAAGAAATAAAAAGGCTTTCTGTGGAAGAAATCAAAAATATTGTTCTAGGTAAAATTACTGAAAAACGTAAGGTTTTATCCAAGGGAACAAATAGAATTACACTTCCTTACTACGTAGAAATATTTGCTCCCATGGTTCGCGGCAGAAAAGGTGAATATTACCAGCTACTCTACGATCTTTTGGGTAAAGGTTTTAGCGAAGTTGTAATTGACGGAGTCCGTAAGAAACTTCGCGATCAAATCATTCTTTCTAAGACAAAGAGACACGATATAGACGTGCTTGTAGATCAGATTGAGATAAAAGAATTTACTGAGGATCCAAAGAGCGCGAATGAAAGACTTTTTGAGTCCATTGAAAAGGCATTATCGGAGTCAGATGGACTTGTACGGTTTGCATTTTACGACATTAAGAGCAAACAAGAAAAAGAATCACATTTAATGTCCTCTAAATTTTCTTGTCCAAACGATGGTTTCTCTTTTCCAGAGATTGAACCAAGGCTTTTCTCATTCAATTCTCCTTATGGCGCTTGTGAAAAATGTCATGGTATAGGGCAAATTGATCTCAACTGGGAATATGAGAAAGGAGATGGATGGCAGAGGGCGGGCGACGTGTGCCCAGCATGTAAGGGTGCAAGGCTTCGTCCTGAAGCACTTAACGTCTTGATTGGAGGCAAGAACATTGTGCAAGTTACAGCAATGTCCATTGCTAACGCCGATGAATATTTTAAGAAAGTGAAGCTTTCTTCTGTCGAGCGTGAGATTTCAAAAGTCGTGCTTAAAGAAATTGAGTCTCGCCTTGAATTTATGATTGGGGTTGGTATTGAATATTTATCACTTGATAGGAGGGCAAACACGCTTTCGGGCGGTGAGGCGCAAAGAATTCGTCTTGCTTCACAGCTTGGAAGCGGACTTGTAGGAGCTCTCTATGTTCTTGATGAGCCGACAATTGGACTTCATAGCAGAGATAATGACAGATTGATAAAAACTCTACTTGAGCTTCGTGATTTGGGTAATACGATAATAGTTGTGGAGCATGATGAAGATACGATTTATTCGTCTGATTACATCGTGGATATTGGACCGGGTGCGGGTACTCACGGAGGCGATATTGTGGTCTCTGGATGGCTTGATGAGCTTCTTATCGCAAAACGCAATACTTCTGGATCAAGGACTCTTGCTTACTTGCGTGGGGAGGAAAAAGTAGAAGCCCCAGAAATTCGCAGAACAGAGAATCGTGGAGCTCTTCAGATTCGAGGGGGAAGCGTCTTTAATATACGAAATCTCAACATTGATGTCCCACTAGGAAAGTTTGTTGCAGTAACTGGAGTATCTGGTTCAGGAAAGTCTTCATTTGTTTATGAGATTTTGCATAAAAATTTGAGAGCGAGATTTGAAAAGAGTCACAGATCGGCTGAAATCTACAATTGCAAAGAATTTAAAGGTACCGAATATCTTGGCAGAGCCATACTTATTGAGCAGTCTCCTATCGGACGTACACCTAGATCAAACCCGGCTACCTACACCGGGGCTTGGACATTTGTACGAGAGCTTTTTGCAGAAACTTCAGAGGCTAGAGCACGCGGCTGGAAGGCAAACAGGTTCTCTTTCAATGTTAAGGGTGGCCGATGCGAAGCCTGTCAGGGGAATGGGGAGATTGCCGTGGAAATGCATTTTTTACCGACCGTCTATGTCCCTTGCGATGTATGCAAGGGCAAGAGATTTATGAAGGAGACTCTTGAGGTGGAGTACAAGAAGAAAAATATACATGAGATTCTTAACATGACAGTGGAAGAAGCGCTGAGCTTCTTTAAGGATATTCCAGCAATCTATGACAGGCTAAAAACGATGGATGAGGTGGGGCTTGGGTATTTAAGATTGGGACAATCTGCAACAACCCTCTCAGGAGGAGAAGCGCAGAGAGTGAAAATTTCCTCTGAACTTTATAGACCGCACCTACAAAAAACAATTTATCTACTTGATGAACCGACAATCGGACTTCACTATGATGATGTAAAAAAGCTAATTGAGATATTACAGAAACTAGTTGACCATGGGAATACTGTTCTGGTAATCGAGCACAATTTGGATTTAATAAAATCATGTGACTATGTAATTGATATTGGCCCAGAGGGTGGAGATGCCGGCGGAAACATAGTAGGAGCTGGTACACCGGAGTATATAGCAAATCTTTCTTCATCGTATACTGGGAAATATCTTAAAAAAGCTTTAAAGAAATAGCTCATAAAGGAGTTAAGAATAATTTACAGAAAATAAATTAAAGTCCAGAGTATAAACTTATCCACGAGACGCATTGAATTTTGAATTGTTATTTAGTATTCTCTAACCTGAATTGCACATTGTCGTTAACCTCATTCTTATGGAGGTGTTGTGTCAGCCCAGGACGATACAGTTCAAGCGGTGATGGAAGTGGTGAGTCGGAAGATCACGGCTACAGACGATGAAAAGCCCAAAACGGCTACGTATGATCCCACACTTCCTCAGTGGTGTGTTGGAAATCCTCCGCCAGGCACTCTTCCTCATCACTCAAACCGATAGGAGCATCCTGTATGAGAAATCGGAACTTTCTGTTGGGGGTACTTGCTTTTCCTACGCTTGCGACGACTCGCGATCCAGCGCTTCAGCTGGCATTGGCAGTTGTTGTTGTCGGTACGCGATACATGAAGACGCCAAGAAATTACGGCGTTTTTCGCTACCGTGTACGGAGACGCTGGACTCCATGCAGAAATCCGAGAAGACGGATGGTGCCTCGTATCCGTGGGAATTCTCGCTGGTTGGGCAGGGCTCGCGGATGAATAGGAAAAACAAGCCCCGAAGCGTATGCTTCGGGGCTTTTTCTTTAATGCTACTTTAAGATGTATGGGGGTTGATAGTTGCCAAGGGTAGTTCCTTTGATAAACTTTCACTCAATTCATGACAAGTCAGGATTTCAAAAAACAGAAATTGCCGGATTCTCCCGGAATCTACTTTTTCAAGACAGGGAAAGACGTGCTTTATGTTGGTAAAGCCACTTCAATTAGAGAGAGAGTAAAAAGTTACTTTTCTAAAGATCTGATAGACACTCGCGGACCTTTGCTTGTCAAGATGCTCCACGAGGCTGACACTATTTATTTTGAACACACAGATTCTGTTCTTGAGGCGCTGATATTGGAGACGAATTATATTAAAAAGCTCCAGCCCTTTTATAACTCAATTTCAAAGGATGACAAAAGTTACAACTATGTAGTTATCACTAAGGAAAAATTTCCTGTAATTTCAACAATTCGCGGACACGAATTGCAGCTAAAATCACCGTCCGCGCAGGCAGGTAAAAGTTTGAAGCTTAAAGCTAGCTTCGGACCCTTCCCGCACGGTGCACAGCTTAAGGAAGCTCTAAAGATAGTCAGGCGTATCTTTCCGTATCGGGATGCAAAATGCAAACCCGAAAGCGGAAAGCCTTGCTTCAATTTCCAGATCGGACTTTGTCCTGGTGTCTGTATAGGGGAGATGAACGCAAAAGACTATCAGAAGATGATAAGAAATATCATACTGTTTTTTCAAGGTAAAAAATCCATGATAATAAAGAATCTTGAGAAAGAGATGAAGATTCTCGCAAAAAGTAGAGAATTTGAAAAAGCCAACTTTGTCAAACGGCAAATTTTTGCTCTCAATCATATTCAAGATGTCGCGCTTCTGAAGAATCACAAGTTAGTTTCTGAGAGCCAGAAACACTTTAGGATAGAAGCTTTTGATATAGCTCATTTGTCTGGGAAGGATACAGTGGGTGTTATGGTCGTGATAGAAGATGGGGAGCTAAATAAAAATGAGTATAGAAAATTTAAAGTACGTGGCGTAAGAGGAGAAATAGGTATTGATGACACAAGAAATTTACGCGAAATTCTCAGCAGAAGATTCGCGCACAATGAGTGGCGAATGCCCGATATGATTGTGGTAGACGGAGGAGTCGCTCAAAAAACTCTTGCGAAAAAAATATTGGATGGACTTGAACAGAACATAGGAGTCGTATCTGTAATCAAGGACGAGAAACATAGGCCTCGAAAGCTGCTTGGAGGCAAAAAAGACATAAATATACATAAAAGGGAAATACTATTGGCAAACAGCGAAGCTCATAGATTTGCAATTTCCTATCACAAAAATTTGCGAAATAGGATGTTTCGTGGTCTAAAGTAGTATCCACAGTGAATCCACAGCTATATACACATTATTGTCTTGACCTGCATTTGCGGCGTGATAATCTCAACCCAGAAAAAGCTCGTTGTGAAATCTTAGGGTGGCCTGCCGACCTCTATCAATGTAGTTCTTCGATGCGCTACTTGATTCTCGTCGGCAGGCGCCCTCCGCGAAAAGGTGTATCGTGAGATGCGCCTCGATGCCCAGTTCCAAGCTGAAAGTGCCACACCCTCGTGGTGGACGCACTCTGATCGGTTAAACTGTCCCACGACAGAGACTGACAACTCAGATCTGTGGCATTGCCACGTTGGCAAGCAAGCAGTACTCGCAAGAGACTGCAAGCGATGAATATTCGATAAGAATCAGGGGATTAACCTCCTCGGATACACTGCCGAAAGTTCTAGTCAACGTGACGTTCGCAAAGTCTTTTGCAGTGCTTTCGGACCCACAAAGTCCGAATAGCAAACAACCGCGACAATAGCTAACCCCAGAATCGTGGAAGTTTAACTGCAAAAAACTATGCGGACAGGTGGAGGACTACTACCTGATTGATGTTTTGAGCGATTGTTTCAAGCGAAAGCCTGAAGCGTTGCTCAACGACAACAGATGCGTTAAAACCAAGGGAAACTTTGGCAGTAACGCAGATGGTCAACTAGTAGTTTGTCCAACCACCAGGTGCGGAGGAGGTAGCACAAGGTATCAAAGGTGCGGTTGCCTGGATCTCAGATCAAGGTAATCACGCTGGCGAGCAGCGACTCATCAGTCACTGCGTAAGCTCTTCGGAGCAAATCAACCTTGCGCGACTGCCCCGCGCCGCCAAAGGGGTCAACATGTACTTGTACGTGTTGGCCTCTTTTTCATTACATGATAATTGAAACAAATTTGGATATAATGTCTTTATGACAATCGGGGTACAGGACAGAAATAAAATCACGGTAGGAGTCATTCGAGGTGGTCCTTCAAATGAGTATGATGTCTCTTTGCGTACAGGAGGAGAAATTCTTAAAAATATGCCTGATAAATATAGAGTGCAAGATATATTTATTTCTAGAGATGGAGCGTGGCACATCGGAGGACTTGAGCGTCCTCCTGAAAGGATACTTTCACAAGTAGACGTTGTATTCAACGCTCTCCACGGCAGGTATGGTGAAGACGGAAAGCTCCAGAGAATACTAGAAACACACAAAATCCCATTTACCGGCTCAAGTTCGTACGCAAGCGCTGTCGCTATGCATAAAGGATTAGCCAAAGGAGTGTATGAAAAAAATAGTCTCAAAACTCCGGTTCACATGGTCCTATATCCAAGAGATAACACTATAAAAAATTTGCAAGGGATTTTCAAAAGGTTTCCCCAGCCTTCAATCATTAAACCCGTATCTACTGGATCTTCACTAGGTATGACTTTGGCAACAGATTTCACATCATTTAAAAGGGGAGTCGAAGACGCTCTGAGGCATGACAGTGCAGCAATGGTTGAAGAGTTTATCAAGGGCGAAGAAGCGACTTGTGGAGTAGTGGATTCAAATTCGGAATCTGGTATATATGCTCTCATTCCTGTTGAGCTGGTGCGTCCTCAGAATAAGGACTTTTTTGATTATGCTTGCAAATATGACGGTCTAGGACAAGAAATATGCCCAGGCGGATTTTCAGATGATATTAAGAAACAAATCCAGGATTTAGCTATCCAAGCTCACAAGGCGCTTGGTTTGAGACACTACTCTAGATCAGATTTTATCATTGCACCCAAGAGGGGAATATACATATTGGAAACCAATTCACTGCCAGGACTGACAGAAGCATCTCTAATTCCGAAGTCCCTCAAAGCTTCAGGAATATCTTTATCTGATTTCATAGATCATGTGCTGGAGCTCGCTCTTTCTGAATAGTTTGTCGCTGGTCTCATAAAGCTATCTAGTCTAATTCGCGCGAATAGACGAATAGCTTATGGGCTCAAAATACGGCTAGGATTATGAGTGTGGTATGATAGCTAGATGCGATCTCCAGTTGTGATAAAGCAGAGTCCTTTGATCCTTATACGAAGGATTGTGGAAGTGGAAGTGCTAATCTCAATCTCCCTTTTTGTTGCTTCATTTTTGACAAATTACGAGCAACTCTACAAAAGTTTCACTTTTGGAAGAGTTCTTCGCTACGATATATTTCTTTTTGTTACTGCTTCTCTTGTCCAGCTACTGATTACTGTACTTGTATTTTTTCTCTGGCATTCTGAAGAATACAGAGTCAAGGAAAAAGAAATCATCCATCGCAGAGGTCTTTGGGGCACGAAGGAGAAATCTATAATGCTCAAAAATGTCTCTTCTGTGGAGTATAAGAGAAGTCCTCTGGAATTTCTGCTTGGATACGGGACTATTGTGTTATGGTCAAATGGTTCCGGAACTCCCTTCTATATCAGGAGTGTTGATCAAGGAGAGATTTATGCAAATATAATCAAAGATGCTGTGGACCTTGCTCTCAATCGTCCTCGCGAGGCGGCTAAGCGTTTACCGGTATTAGATATGATCTTAGAGGGAGAGCACGGCAAACTGGAATTCAAACAGACTTTTCGCTGGGATGCTAAAAGCAAGGCATCCAGCAAGGAATTAGAAAGAGCCGCAATGAAGAGCGTGGCCGCGTTTCTCAATACCGAAGGAGGAACTCTTCTTGTTGGAATCACTGACGCTGGAAAGATTCATGGCATGGAGGAGGACTATCAAAGTTTAGTTCGTAAAGATAGAGATGGGTTTGAAAATCATTTCAGTCAATGTGTGAAGCACATGATTGGCATAGAATCTCGGCAGTATATTTCAGTATTATTTGAAAAGATTGATGAAAAAGATGTTTGCCTCATTGAAGTCTCTCCATCCCCAAAGCCCGTATATCTGAAAGCAAACGGTAACGAAGAATTTTTTATACGCACAGGTAACACCACAAGTCCGCTTAAAATCAGCGAGGTGAACTCATATATTGATTCTCATTGGAGTAAAACATAGCAGATGTTGCTGTGGACTCACCGGGACTCGTCCATGCCATGGACGCGTGTTACCACTATACTATGAGCCCTTTTGATATATTTTCTCGTTTTCTTTGGTTCTGTCTATTTCAGAGAATTGTATCCACCCTGAAGTCCTTTCTTGGATAGGACAATTTGCCACAATTGCATGCCACGAGCGCGGAACGTACCAGCGCAACTAAGCAGATAAAAATTCCACATTCTGCGGAATCTGTCACCATACTTTTTTTGTAGTTCTGCCCAATGATCGTTAAAGTTTCTATGCCAAGCCATAAGTGTCTTATCATAATCCGCCCCAAAATTATGCCAATCTTCCATAATAAAAAGATTTTCGATTGACTTGCCGATTTGCGAGATGGAAGGTAGCATCCCGCTCTGAAAAATGTATTTCCTGATCCACGGGTCTGTTGTGGTCACTGATTTATTGCTGCCAATTGTATGAAGGAGAAACAACCCATCGTCCTTTAGCACATTTGAGACCGCTTTCATAAAAGTTCTGAAATCCTTATGGCCGACCGCTTCAAACATCCCTATGGACACCACATGGTCAAATTGTCCGCTTAAATCTCTGTAATCTTGAAGCTTCACTGTTACCGGCAATCCAGAGCAGGATTCTTCGGCAAACCGCTTCTGCTCTTCTGAGATTGTGATGCCTGTTACTTCTACCGAGTATTTTTTGGCAGCGAATTTTGCGAAAGAACCCCAGCCACAGCCTATATCTAGTATTTTCTGTCCAGCTTGCAGATTAAGTTTTTTGCATATGAGATCCATTTTTGCTATCTGCGCCTGCTCAAGCGTGTCTGCATTCTTCCAGTATCCGCAAGTGTAAATCATTTGCTCGCCTAGCATATTCTGATACAAGTCATTCCCAATATCATAGTGATTTTTGACTGCATTTGAGGCGCGAGCTCTTGATTGCAGATTGGTTATTCGCGCTAAAAGTGCTGTCGCCGCAAATCTCCAGTTATGGCTCAACTTTCTTGTTAGATCTGCATGCGTAATCATCTCAACAAGTTCATCAAGTCTCTCCACGTCCCACCACCCATCCATGTATGACTCTCCCGCTCCCAAGGAACCGTCCCGGAGGAGGCGTTTGTAAAATCTTTCATCATTAACTTGCAGATCGTATGGTGAACTGCCGTTCAGAGCGACTCCTGTCAAACCAAACATCTCAGTTACTCTTTCTTTATACATTAAATACAGATTCCTTGATTTAAGCCTATTTGTCAATTATAATTCACCCTTTCCATATGGGCCCTTAGCTTAGTTGGTAGAGCGCCTCATTTGCAATGAGGAGGTCAGGAGTTCGAATCTCCTAGGGTCCACCAAATCTGTGAAGAGAAAAAAGAATAAAATTAATCTACAGATCTTTCAGACCTATCAGTCG